>JBBSHC010000076.1:0-9120 GCA_038253425.1 Leptolyngbyales cyanobacterium
ACCTCCGATCATCAAGTCAAACCGATGGTAGCGGCAAACCTTCAGAAAGTGGTGGAGACGGCTGGACAAGTGGATCTGGTGCTCTTTGCGGGTGATCTGGTCAACGTTCCCGATCGCGCGTCTGAATGGTTTGATGACGAGCGTGGCGGGGCTTTTTTCCCTGCACTACAGGGACGGGCACACTACGAGCTAGACCACACTGGTGTCAAAACCCGTTACACAGGTGGAACTCTCATTCAGCAAGCACCCATGTATACCGCGATCGGCAATCATGAGGTCATGGGGCGATTTTCTGACGCCAGCTCTTTAGGAGAGCAGTTTGGCAATACGGTGCCGCGTGGCATTGCAGCCGCGAACTACGAGTGCGCCTTCAGTTTGGTTGAAGACGGCGCTACGGATGCCGCCCACTGTGATTCCTGGATCAAGAACCATTCCTTTAATACAGATACCTACGAGGAGATTTTTTCGTTGCCCGAAAGCGCTACAGGTGGCAAAACCTACTATGCCACAACCTTTGGTGACATGCGGTTGATCGTGCTGTACATCACCAATGTCTGGCGTTCTCCCAGCCTTGCTGCCCATGCCAAAGGAAAGTATCGAGAGCGAGACGCCGATTTTGATCAGCCCGATCGCTGGGGTTTTGGTCAGCACTTATTTGAGCGCATTGAGCATGGCAGCGCTCAGTATACCTGGCTAGAACAGGAACTCGATCGCCCTGAGTTTCGGCAGGCAAAGTACCGGGTCGTGATGTTTCATCATCCGCCTCATTCCCTGGGTGAAAACAGCGTGCCAGCCTATACCGATCCTCAAAAGGTGCTGGATCACGTTAATGGTCACACCACGATTCGCTATGAATATCCCCAAGCAAACGATTACATTCTGCGAGATGTGGTGCCGTTGTTAGAGGCAGCGGGGGTGCAACTGGTTTTCTACGGGCACTCGCACCTGTGGAATCGGTTTGTTAGCCCCAGCGGAATGCACTTTTTGGAAACCTCAAACGTTGGCAACTCCTACGGCGCTTACATCGGCAATGTTAAGCGTGCGGTACCGACAGGCTATCAGGAAGCCTACGCTGAGACGGGCAATCCAAATGGGCTAGAGCCGATTGTGCCGACGATCGCGCCGCTCAAAGACACTAGCGATCAACCCATGCCTTACCTGGCAGAAAACAACATTACTGCCTTCAGCCTGTTTGATACGGGCACAGGCGCGATCAGCAGTTATCGGTTTGATACCCGCGACCCACGATCGCCTGTCGTAAAGTTTGACGAATTTACGTTAAAGCCTTGAACAAGGCTGCCTTTTAACCACTCCGATAGGCAGTTTGAACAAGGCTGCCTTTTAACCACTCCGATAGGCAGTTTGAGCAAGATACCGCTTGAGCGAGTTGCTTCTTCATCGTGGCGATCGACGCTACATTCTGTCGCCAAGACGCTGGCAGCATTTATAATGAAGCGATTGCTTCAGCGGCAAACGTCTAATCTAACACGCTAGCGTGTAAAATGTCTACTAAAGGCGAGAGCAAATATCAGCCACTGTTAACGTACCTGAGCAAGAGCGAGCGATCGCAGGTCACACTTACGTTTGTGGAAATCGAACACTTGTTGGGTGACGCGCTGCCCCCCTCAGCACGGAGCAAACGGAGTTGGTGGAGCAATCGCAGCAAAGGTGCGTTACAGGCAGCCGCGTGGATGGCAGCAGGATATGTGGTTAAAACCGTTGACTTGTCAGCCGAGCAGGTTGTTTTTAGCAAGCCGCCCCAAGTTTACAAGGTGCAACGCTTCGCCGACACATTGCAGTGGAACAGTGAACTCGTTCGGGCATTGCGGCTCCACATGGGGCTAACTCAGGCAGAATTAGCAAACGAATTAGGTGTGCGGCAACAAACAGTAAGCGAGTGGGAAAAAGGGATCTATGCCCCCACCCGCGCCACATCTAAATACCTGATGTTGGTTGCAGAAAAAGCCGCGTTTAAATACACGATCGATTAATTTAGTGTTCGTGACAGCCATTTTTAGCGAAAGAAGCTGCACTCTCATGAGTTTGGCTAGCAGATGCTAGATGTAGCATTTTGACACCAGTGCTCCAGTAAGCGGTTTGATGAACACCAACAAAACGACCATCAGACGGCAGCTTACAGCGGTTTTCAGTTGAGTACAACACAGCGTTGGGTGAGCGGGCAGCAGTTGGTGGGCAGCGATCAGCTTTTTGTTAATCAGACTGTGGCTTATACATTTGAACATCGCTGTAAGTCATAAAACCTTGCTCCGGTTCACGCTGTTGAGATTGCAACACCAACACAGCACAGTGCCAGAAAAACCTTGACATTTTAACTCGTTACCGTGTAAACTGTCGTTAATGAATGAAGGTGCTAGCGCTGGTTCTTCATTGTTGTGGGCTGCCCACTATGTCTTACCCACCCTTACTATTTCACTGATCGCAATGGTCATCTGCATGTCTAAGAACTTTCTGGCTGATTCTAGTGAAGCCGCTGTTGCTGTAGTCAAAAACACTGATGAACAAACGTCCGATCGCGAATCACTCAGAATTCTAGTGATTGGCTCTCGTCAAGGGGTTAACAGCACCATTCAGACGTTACACCGCCTGCGATTTGCCGAAGTCCGCGAGTGGAGTCCCTTACTGCCTGGTCCTAATCCGGGTGAAGTCATGAGCATCCTCACTCGGCACATCAGTATGCTCTGACTGATGCAAGCTGATTAATACAGCAGTGCTAAAGCTGTGTTTGTTGACACAATGCTGTTTTTAGTATGGTTATTTGCAATCCGGATGCCAGCCATCGGTAGACATAGCAAACCTCAGTGATTCTTCTATGACCTTCATCAAACTTTTACGTTCATGGGGAATTGGCTGTCTATTCAGGGGTTATTGCAGATCAATCAATAAAAACGGTATAAAGTAAGACCATAAATGCTCCCTTATGGTCCGATGGTAGTTGATAGCAACAGTTCTGCTTCTGGCATTAGTTTGTGCTCTGGTCAAGCCTCGATCGTTACACCCCTAGCATTAGACAGCCAGCCTTCCAACGCTGCTAACCCCTTAGCAATTCCCAGCTTTACCGCGTCTAGTGCCATCACTGCTTCTAGTGCCAGTATTTCTACAGAGCCTACTGTGCAAGCGGCAGTGGTTCCTGGCTTTACAGTGCCTGGTGCTAGTGTCCCTACAGAGCCTACTGTGCAAGCAGTCATCGCTGACATGCCACCATTAGACTTGGCTGCGGCACCACCACCACGTCAGCGAAAGGTTCAAACAGATTTCAACGCGGATGGTCAGACCGATCTAGTCTGGCGCAACTATGCCACTGGCGAGAATATGCTTTGGCTGATGAATGGCATTACTCGCGTCTCTACGGTAGCTCTAGAGCCGCTGAACGACCTCAACTGGCGAATCGAAGGCGTTAACGACTTCACGGGTGACGGCAAAGCAGATATTCTCTGGCGCAATTATGCCACTGGCGAGAATATGGTTTGGGTCATGAATGGTACCGCTAAAACTGCGGTCTTGCCGCTTCCTGTCTTCACCGACCGCAACTGGCAAATTCAGGGCACGGCTGATTTTACAGGCGATGGCAAAGCTGATCTGCTATGGCGTAACTATGCAACGGGAGAAGACGTTGTTTGGTCGCTGACTGGCACGACGCTGAACAATGTAATTTCGCTGCCGACGGTAGCTGGCGTTAACCTCAAAATTCAGGCAATCGCCGATTTTAACCGCGATGGTACTCCGGATATTGTCTGGCGGAACGAGCTTTCGGGCGAAAATTTTGTTTGGTCAATGCAAGGTACAACCGTTGCTGGTACTACTTTTCTACCGACTGCGCCTGACCTAAACTGGCAAATTCGAGGCACAGGCGACTTCAACGGCGATGGTAAAATCGATCTACTTTGGCGTAATAGCGCTACCGGAGAAAATTTTGCCTGGGTGCTGGATGGTCTTGCCTACGCCGATCAGACCATTGCTTTACCCACGCTCAGCGATCCGAATTGGCAAATTGGGCTACAAGATACACTGGCGGTTCCCAGCCTGGTCAAACTGAGCGATCGTACCTTCAGTGGCAAGGAAGGAGACGCAGGCACTTTTACAGTTCAGCTTACCCAAGCGCCAACGGCTAACGTCACCCTCACGTTTACAACAGGCGACTTTACCGTAGTTGATAGCGATGCCACGATTGCTAACGGTACTCAAAACACCATCACTTTCACGCCAGACGATTGGAACCAGGCACGCACGGTGTCCTTTATCGCTGAGGACGATCGCTCTAGTGATGACCGTTTGCTGGGTAACACCGTGAGTTATGCCCTGAGTGGCGGCTTCACGGGTAACGCGGTTTATGAACTGGGAGACGTGACTAATACGTACGCCCCTGACCCAAATCACTTCAACATTGATTTGGATTTTCGTAACGACTCGGTTGGCTTTTGGACGCCACTACACCGAGCGATCGCTCAAAAAGCTGCCGCTGATTGGGCGAGCCGCATTGCGAGTGAGTGGACTGATTTTCAGTTGGATGGCAGCGCGATCGGGAGGCTTGAAAGCTACTCAGGGCGTCCCTATAGCTTCGTTAGCAAGCGTGCGGTTGATGACCTTTTGATCTTTGTTAACCCGTATCAAAGCAGCAGCAGCAATGAACCATCTTTAGGTGGACCGGATTATCAGTTTGGGGGGTGGATTACCTCCCCCGACCTCATGCCCAGAGTTGGACAAGTCGCCATTAATCCCAACACTTTTTCTGGCACCAATGATCCATCCGGTTGGCTGCTTTACCAGGCAGTAACGCATGAAATTGGGCATGTGCTGGGGCTGGTAGGTCTCAACTGGATCGGCTACAACCTGGAAGATCGCACCACACCACAAACGGCTGTCTTTAAAGGTGAGTATGCCAGAGCAGCCAATGGTGGCAACTACGTGGCTTTACAGTCTCAAGACGGAGCCAGCCCTGTAACCGGCACCTATGACTACTCGCATCCCGCTAATGCCGTGAATTCCATCATGTCTTACAGCGGCATTTACAACCTGTATGCGCCTACCAATGTGGATTATGCCATGTTGGCAGATAGCGGGTATCGCGTTTATGGGTTCAACGCTTAACGTCTGCCTCACACGACCCTGGATCAATGAAGGCATACTGGCTACGTTAAAGACGTTTTGCTACGGCGATCGCTCGATCGATGACCGTTGCTTTGTAGTGAGTGCCAGGATATTGATCAAGATGCTGAAAGAGCGCCACAGGGGGCACGATTCGACAGCTAAAGAACTCGATCGCTGCCTTACCGTCAGGAAAGACGCGCACCTTAGGGGAAAGGTCTTTGGGCGGTTCAATCTGCCATTGCCAGTGAACTTGCGTTGGTAAGGTATTAATCAGCCGATGATGTGACCAGTGGCAAGATTTGCCAAGTTTCCCAAACTCTCGCAGTTCGCGCTGTAAGACCGAGGCAATAACAAACGAAGCAGGGGAGCGATCGCCCTCTACTGCTTCCATCAAGTCTGTTAATGCCCCTTGTGGGTGCGGTGGAGGGGTACGATCGCTGCTGCTACTTAGAGCTTTTTCCAGTTGGGCAGTTGTGCTGAGTGCTTCTGGTACTGCCCAGATAACGCCGTTGCCATCGTCCGACACCCGATTCAAGTAACTGACCAACCGCAACCCTGGTTTCAACGTGAGTCCAGGTAACTTCATTAGCACGGCTCCTGGATTCGCAGCACTAATAAACCACTTCCCCTGGTTATTGGGGGCATGGGTAGCGGCTTCTATGGGGCTGCCGAAGTTAAAGAGGTCGCCCAAACCGCTGAGTGAGTCTGGTTCTGGTAGCTCTGCATCATCATCAAAGTTAGATGGCGATCGAGGGTGATTCTCTGATGGTGGCAACACCAACCCTTGCTGAATGTGCTGCCGCACTTTTTGAACCACTTCAAGTTGAATCTTTTGCACAGACATAGAGTCGTCACATATCCCAACGCTAAGGGGAGTGAGCAGGCAGAGGGACGCGCAACTTGCCCAATACTTCTAGTCTGCCCAATCTAACCGGAATCATCAATACGTTGAGTTACTTTGTGTAAAATGGGGTAAACTTGCCGCCCAGTCCTGTCACGATCGCTTGAGTATTAGCAATTAACATCGTCTGATACGTGTCTGCATTGGTGCCTTTTTCACCCAGACCATCTGCAAAGAGTGCCTGCTTGGAAACGCTAACCTTTGCCTCCTTTGCAACAGTTTCAATGAGCTTTGCATTCGCTGTTGTTTCAGCAAAGATGACTGGTACTTGCGTCGTTTGAAGGTCTTTTACCAAATCTTTCACTCGCGTTGGCGTTGCTTTTTCTTCCGTATCAATGCCTTGCAGCGCTCCTTCAATGGGAATGCCATACGCTTTGGAGTAATAGCCAAAGGCATCATGGGTCGTCACCAGTTTGCGCTGCGCGATCGGAATCGTCATGATTTGAGCGGCGATCCAGCGATGGATTTGAGTCAGTTCGATTTCTACTTTTTTCGCATTTGCTGCGTAGACGCTGGCTTCATCTGGCTCCAGTTGAGTCAACTGTTTGCTAATGACCGCTGCCATCAGTGCGCCATTGGCGGCATCGTGAAACACGTGTGGATCAGTTACAGTTTTGCCGTCTTCTTCAAACGTTTGCGGCTTAGAAACAGCCGCTTCATCCACGGCAACTTTCGGTGCAGCATTTGATGTTGCTTTGATTAGCTTGATCAACTGTGGCTCAAAACCATAGCCACCGTAGAATATGAGTGCTGCCTGCTCGATCGCCTTGCGATCGTCTGGTTTTGGTGCATACTCATGGGGGTCAGACCCTGGATCGATCAAGCATTTGAGGTCTATAGTATCGCCTGCAATCTGCCGAGTCAGGTCACAGACAACGGTGTTTGTGGCGACCACCAACGGGCGCTTTGCTTTCGTGGCGGGGTTACTATCTAAAGTTGCACTTGTGGGGACCGACGCAGTGGAACTACCAGATTGGGTAGGCGTTGAAACACAGCCCCCTAAACCGAGCATGAGAGAAAGCACGACTAAACTTTCCGGTACCCACCTGTTTGACTTTGGTTTACACAGCATGACACTTCCGGTATTGTAATGAAAATGATTCTCATTCTAATCTAAGACGCCATGCTACAGGTTCAGCACTTATGTGTCAATTACCGCGATGTGCCAGTGCTGGCAGACATTGACTTTAAGTTGCCTGATGGTGCGTTGGTCGGGCTAATTGGTCCGAACGGGGCAGGTAAAAGTACCTTGATCAAGGCGTTGTTAGGGTTAGTTCCCGTGCAAATGGGGCAAGTTCTTTATCAGGGTATACCGCTCAAACGGCAGCGGCAGCGGGTTGCTTATGTGCCGCAGCGATCGCAAATTGATTGGGACTACCCCATTACTGTTTGGCATGTAGTGATGATGGCGCGGACTACCCATACGGGATGGTTTCGCTCTCCCAATCGCCAATCACGAGCAGTTGTCAGCGAGGCATTGGAGCGTGTCGATTTATTATCGTTGCGCGATCGACAGATTGGGGCACTTTCGGGTGGGCAGCAGCAACGGGTGTTTCTGGCGAGAGCGATCGCCCAACAAGCTGATTTGTTGCTACTTGACGAACCCCTTGCTGCTGTGGACAAAAAAACGGAAGCGCTGATTTTCCAGATTTATGATGAACTTAAAGCCCAAGGTAAAACTTTATTGATCAGCAGCCATGAATGGGGCGGTATTTTGAATCACTACGATCAACTGCTGCTGCTGAATCAACGACTCATTGCATCTGGCGATCCAATGGCAGTAATGACTCAAGCAAACATTCAACAGGCGTATGGCATCCCACCACACTTACCGCATTTCCATGACTCTCTTGCAAACAACTTCTTTTGTTGATGTTAAGAAGAAGTTAGCAGCCAGTGTAAAAGGCTAAAGGCTGTAGCTTGCTTCTGCGAAGCAGTAGGCTAAAGGCTAAAACTACAGTTAGTGCTTGAAAGCAACTCAAAACTTTTAATCGACTCATTCACCGGGCGCTAAGACTCAAAACCCAGCTTTCTACATACTCACCCTTTATTCCCTCACTCTGATGCTTGAATGGTTGCTTGAACCGCTATCTCTAGAATTTATGCGGCAGGCGTTAGTAGTTGGGATTCTGATTGGAATTCTTTGTCCCGTCGTTGGGTCTTACTTGATCGTGCAGCGAATGTCGTTGCTGGGCGATGTGATGGCACATTCGGTCTTACCAGGCTTGGCGATCGCTTTCTTTCTACGCATTAATATCTTAATCGGTGCGTTTGTTTCTGGCATCATCAGTGCGTTTGTTATTGCGTGGTTGCGTTCTCAAACCCGAATCAAAGTTGATGCAGCGATGGCGATCGTGTTCAGCAGCTTTTTTGCCTTAGGCGTGCTGCTCATTACCCTGCTGCGAAATAAGCTTGACCTGGACAGTTTTCTGTTTGGCGATATTTTGAGTGTGACGCAGCAAGACGTAGTGCGAACAGCTCTGATCACCGTAACAGTGTTAGTCTTAGTCCGGCTCTTTTACAAAGAACTACTGTTTTATACCTTTGATCGGTTGGGCGCGCAGTCGATCGGATTACCTGTCGAAAGTATTTACCTCGGCTTGATGGCTGCTGTCACGCTGACGATTATTGCCAGTATGCAAACAGTTGGGGTCGTATTGGTGGTAGCGATGTTAATTGGTCCCAGCACAACGGCTTATCTGCTCGTCAAAGAACTGCATCAGATGATGGGTGTCGGTGCGCTTATTGGTGTCATCTCCAGCATCAGCGGTATGTACACCAGCTTTTATCTCAATGTGCCATCGGGACCTTGTATTGTTTTAATTAGCTTTAGCGTCTTGGTGCTAATGCTGCTCTTTAGCCCCTCTCAAGGACTGCTCACCCGACCCGATCGCCTCGCTAAGTTAGCAGTAAACTTGCGACGTTTAAGGGGCTTAAAACGCAGTCAATAATGCCTGCTGGTCTGCGATCGAACTGCCGCCAAGAACGGACTAAAGAGCAATGTCACTGAAATAAGAGGGATAAAAAAGCTGTAAGGCTTGATATGAATGCATCAAAGCCTTACAGCCAATCATATCTACCTCTACTATGCTGAATCGTGCCGAAATTCTCAA
>JBBSHC010000077.1:0-9113 GCA_038253425.1 Leptolyngbyales cyanobacterium
AACGGCGCAACCACGTCGAGCTTAACGACTTCCTCAAGGGGATTGGTTTCGCTAATGTTTTCGTAATTACGCTTGAGGCGTGCTAACGCCTGTTGCTCAAAGTCGTTCAGTGGTTCTGTTGCCGTCAGCCATTGCTCAAAAAACGGATCAGTTCGATCGCGAGTTAGCCCAAATGTTTCTCTCAGATCACTCAAACTGAGACTGCTAATGGGTTGGGGGGCTGTTGCTGCTTCCATAGCTTCAGCATAGGCGATCGGGCTAGAAGCGTGGCGATCGCGCTCATGATGAGATGATTCGCTTACTCGTTTTCCGCAAACACGTATTTGTAGAGGTCATTGGGATTGGGTTCCGGGCTTTCTAAGGCAAACGTCACCGCCTCTTCGACTTCTGCCTGAATTTTCTTCTCGATCGCTTTGAGTTCGTCTTGATTTGCCAGATCTTGCTCAAGCATATATGCCGCCAGTTTTTTCAGCGGGTCACGGGCTAACCAGGCTTCTTTTTCTGCCTTCGATCGCAGTTCGTCAGGGTCTGCCAGGGAGTGTCCCCGGAAGCGATAGGTAAGGCATTCAATCAGCGTGGGACCTTCACCCGCACGGGCGCGGGCAACGGCTTCCTGAGCAACGGCTCGCACTGCCAGCACATCCATGCCATCCACTTCAATCCCTGGCATCCCAAAGACGCTGGCTTTTTTGTAGATTTCAGGTTGAGAGGTGGCGCGTTCGTGCGCCATGCCGATCGCCCACTTGTTATTTTCCACCACATACAGAATCGGCAGTTTCCACAGCGCCGCCATATTCAAGCACTCAAAAAACTGACCATTGTTCGTTGTGCCATCACCAAAAAAAGCGGCAGTCACCTGATCAGACGACTCGTCGCCCATGACTTCGCGGCGATATTTCGATTGAAAGGCGGCTCCGGTTGCAACTGGAATCCCTTCACCAATGAAGGCATAGCCTCCCAGCAAGCGATGCTCTGCTGAGAACAAATGCATGGAGCCACCGCGCCCCTTGCTGCATCCGGTTTCTTTGCCAAACAGTTCCGCCATCACGTTACGGGCAGGCACTCCAGCACTGAGCGCGTGAACGTGGTCGCGGTACGTACTGCATACGTAGTCTTCACCGGGACGCATTGCCTGAATCACCCCAGTAGAGACGGCTTCCTGACCATTGTAAAGATGGACAAAGCCAAACATTTTGCCCCGGTAGTACATCTCGGCGCATTTGTCCTCAAAAAAGCGCCCCAGCACCATGTCTTCGTAAAGCCGCAGCCCTTCTTGCTTCGTGATGCTTGCGGTGGACGACTGAAATTTTGGGAAAACTCTTTCTTGAACCATTGACTTGCCTTGTCTCAGAACTGTTGTGACTCGAATCGATCAAACTTTCGCGAACTTAATGGTATTTCCAGGATTTTTTTGCTTATCCTGAGTTAGATTACCACTCTGCTATCTGTCACTCTGGCATCTACAGGTTATGATGATGGCACCTTTTGGCTGGCGTCATCCGCTACCATAGCTTAACCTTATTGCTTACTGCTAGGAAAGTGTACCGTGCGTATTCCGCTCGACTACTACCGAATACTGGGCTTACCGATCCAGGCGACCGCTGAACAGTTGCGACAGGCTCACCGCGATCGCACCTTACAATTGCCCAGGCGGGAGTATTCTGATGCGGCGATCGCGTCCCGCAAGAAACTGCTGGACGAAGCCTTTGCGGTGCTTTCTAATCTAGAGCAGCGTCAAACCTACGACACCAGTTTTCTCGCCAAGACCTATGATTTAGAACCAGAAACGAGTGGCACTGGGGAGCGATCGTTGGGGCAAACACTCTCTGAGAATGGCTCCGATCCCCACACCCCTAGCATTGAGATCCAGGACGAACAGTTTGTCGGTGCGCTGCTGGTACTGCAAGACTTGGGTGAGTATGAGCTAGTGCTGCGGCTAGGGCGTCCCTTTCTCACCGGAGGAAGTGCCAGCCTTAAGCAGGGTCAGTTTGGCGATCCAAGCATTATTTTCTCGGATATTGTGCTCACTGTGGCGCTGGCATGCATGGAGTTGGGGCGTGAGCAGTGGCAGCAGCGACAGTATGAGAATGCGTCGGAAGCGCTGGAAACAGGGCAGCAGTTGCTGTTGCGCGAAGGGCTTTTTGCGGAGGTCCGGGGCGAAGTGCAGGCAGATCTCTATAAACTGCGTCCATACCGCGTGTTGGAGCTGCTGGCGCTTCCCGAAGACCAGACAACGCAGCGCTACCAGGGAATGCAGCTCTTGCAAGACATGTTACAAGAGCGAGACGGCATTGACGGTGCTGGCGATGACCAGTCCGGACTAAATATCGATGATTTTTTGCGGTTTATTCAGCAGCTACGCGGTTATCTCACTGCGGCAGAGCAGCAAGTATTGTTTGAACAAGAAGCACAACGTCCCTCGCCTGTAGCGACCTATTTGGCGGTTTATGCTTTGCTGGCAAGAGGGTTTGCCGAACGCCAACCCGCGCTCATACGGCGATCGAAAGGGATGCTGACACGCCTGGGTAGCCGTCAAGATGTGCATTTAGAGCAGGCTGTCTGCGCGCTCTTGCTGGGGCAAACGGAAGAAGCGAGCCATGCCCTGGAATTGAGCCAGGAATACGGACCGATCGCCTTTATTCGTGAACATTCGCAAGGATCGCCCGATCTACTGCCTGGTCTGTGTTTATATGGCGAACGGTGGCTGCAAGATGAGGTGTTTCCGCACTTTCGGGATCTGATGCAGCGACAAGCATCTTTGAAGGAGTATTTTGCGGATCAACAGGTGCAGTCGTACCTGGAAGAGCTGCCAAGCGAACCGGAGCCAGCCGATGCTGCCTGGGCGATGCCGTTGCAATCATCGGTGGCTCAGCAAGCCATGGCAGATACCGCGATCGGTGCCAGCAGTCGTGGCAGAGTCAATGGAGCCACGCCCGAACCGCTCTCGGTCGCCAATGGTGGTCGTCCGCGTCGAGCCGCCAGCCTTCGTGACGCAGGCAGTGTTGCTGAAAATGATGTTGTCACCGGACGATCGCTGGCACAGGAGTCTGAATCCAACCATGATTACTTGATTGATACCGCCCGTGCTCACATCGCCGCCCGTATGGGAACTGCAACGCTGGCGAATGATCGTACTGATGAGAGCGCAATGCCAGCCGCTGAACGGGTTTCGCAGCCTTCGAGCCGTACAGCTACCACGACAGCCACACCCAGCGATCGTAGCCGCCAAGGAACCCGCTCACCAGGCAGTGGCGATAGCAACGGACGGTCTGATGGCATGGCTGCCCGTCGTCGCGGCGATCGGTCTACCTCAGGGGGGCTGGCTAAATTCCTTCCCTGGTTGCTGCCTTTGGGCTTGATCGTAGCAGTGGTCACGCTGGGTTTTATGGCTGGTTCACTGTGGCGACGCACTTCAACCAAACCAGTCGTTGAGGCAGAACAGCTTGATTTAAGGCTCGATCGCCCCCTTGTCACCCTACCGTCACCAACTGCTGAAACGGCATCGACGGGCACTCTCACGGATGCCGCTGCCGAGAAAATCCTTCAGACCTGGCTGTCTGCAAAAGCAGAGGCGATGGGTTCTGATCACAATCTCGAACCATTGGCAAAAATTCTTGACCAACCGAAGCTGGCAGAATGGCAAAATGCCGCAGCGGACGCTAAGCGCAAGAATCAATATCGGCAGTATAAGCATGATGTAAAGGTAAGTTCGGTTGAGACAAACCCAACCAACCCCGATCGCGCAACAGTGCTGGCAGATGTCACTGAGGCAACCGAATTTTACGAAGGTGGACAACGCCAAAGTGCTGAATCTAGCCCGAATCTGCGGATTGAGTACAGCCTTTTACGCAAAGAAGGCAACTGGCGGATTCAGAACTGGAAGATTTTACAGTAGAGTTTTGTCACAGCCTTTGTAACGCAATTGTTTACAAGCTGTCAGGAGCAACTGTGGCAACGATTCTCCCAGCCGCAACCATTTAGGTATGGCTAGCACACTGTTTGATGCCTATCTGCCATTAATTCTGTGGACTGGACTCGGATTAATTGCCGTTCGGTTCGTTCCGCAGGCACTTCCCCGGTTACTTGGGCGATCGCTTTACTGGGTCGGCATCCCCTGGCAGATTCTGGCGCTGGCACGACAAACCGACTACTCACGCAACATTGGTTTAGCTCCCACTGTAACCATTGGAGCGCTCGGCTTGGGACTCGTCCTTGCCTGGATTAGCCTGCAAGTTTATCAGCGATGGTTGTTAGCACGCACGGCTGCACAGCCTCAAGCTCCACCAGTCGAGATCAATCAAGCCGAAACCCAGGTAAGGGAGACTTTTCCCCTGACAACTGATCCCGTCCAGGCTGGCTTGAGTCCATCCCAACGAGGCAGTTTAATTCTGGCGGCGACGATCGGCAATACCGGCTTTGTTGGTTTGGGGTTAGTGCCAGCGCTCATTGGTGCGCCCTACCTGGGATGGGCAGTGTTCTACAGCGTGACGCACAATATCGTGGGTACCTATGGCATTGGCGTGTTTCTTGCCAGCTATTACGGTCGTCCTCAGCAGCAAAATCACTGGTGGGTGCAGGTGCGAGATGTGCTAACTGTGCCGTCTCTCTGGGCATTTTTGATCGGTTCCTTGACGCGATCGCTCACCGTACCTGACGCCGTTGAAGTGGGGCTACATGCCTCTCTCTGGTTTGTTATTCCCGCCGCCTTTCTGTTGATGGGAATGCGCCTGCGTCAGCTTCACGGTTGGCAAAGCATTCAAGCGGCTTTAGTGCCGACACTGCTCAAGATGATTGTGTTACCCGCCGCCGTTGGTATTGGCACAACCCTATTGGGGCTTTCGGGTGATGCTCGCTTGGCGCTCGTGCTCATGGCAGGAATGCCCACCGCCTTTGCGGGGCTGATTCTCGCTGAAGAGTATGAGCTTGACCGAGAATTGATTGCCAGCAGTATTGCGTTAACCACGATCGCGCTTTTGTTCACGATTCCTCTATGGTTGGTGCTGTTTGGCTAACTGCTTGGAAGGTGGTAGCGGTCAGCGGTCAGCAAAAATATATCCCTTAGAGGCTATAAAGACCCAATCTTACGAAGCCAAAAGCAGTCAGGCATCAAAGAGAAAAGCTGACCGCTGATAGCTCATCTAACAAACGCGTAACGTTACACCATCGCGTGAACTGGCATATTCAAGTGAGGGTAGAGCGGGTAACTTTCACACAGATCAGCAACACGCTGACGGCACGCCTGAATTACAGAGTCGTCATCGTGATGGAGCAAGCGATCGGCAATGATATCACCAATTTCAACGAACTCTTTGGTGCCCATGCCACGCGTTGTCATAGCAGGCGAACCCAACCGCAACCCACTGGTGACAAAGGGCGATTCAGGATCAAACGGCACCGTATTCTTGTTGGCTGTAATGTTGACGCCGCTGACCAGTTGATCTGCCAGCTTACCCGTAATGCCGATCGAACGTAGATCGACTAGCAGCAGATGATTGTCTGTACCGCCAGAGACAATCTTCAGACCACGTGCTTGAAGCTGAGTTGCCAGAGCACGCGCGTTCTCAATGACCTGACCGCTATAGGTTTTAAATTCAGGCTTCAGGGCTTCGCCAAAGGCAACGGCTTTTGCTGCAATCACGTGCTCCAACGGTCCACCCTGACTGCCAGGGAAAACAGCCTTATCCAGTTTCTTACCCAACTCCTCATCATGCGTCAGAATCAAGCCACCTCTGGGACCACGCAGGGTTTTGTGCGTCGTGGTGGTGACGACATCGCAGTAGGAAATGGGGCTGGGATGATGACCCGTTGCAATGAGTCCTGCAATATGAGCAACGTCTGCCAGCAAATAGGCACCGACTTCATCCGCGATCGCGCGAAACTTGTCAAACTCAATCACCCGTGAATAAGCAGAATAGCCGCAAATCAGCAGTTTGGGACGATGTTGCAGTGCCAACTCCCGAATCTGGTCATAATCAAGCTGCTCAGTTTCAGGACTCACCCCATAGTGCTGTACCTTAAACCACTTACCAGAGACGTTAACAGGCGAACCGTGAGTCAAATGCCCACCATGAGACAAGTCCATCCCCATAATCGTGTCGCCCGGTTCCAGCAGACTCAAAAACACGGCAAAGTTTGCCTGTGCGCCAGAGTGGGGTTGCACGTTGGCATGAGCCGCGCCAAAAAGCTGCTTTGCTCGCTCGATCGCCAGTGCCTCGACTCGATCAACAAACTCACAGCCGCCGTAGTAGCGCTTGCCAGGAAGCCCCTCAGCATATTTGTTCGTCAGTACGGAACCTTGGGCTGCCATGACTGCCGCCGAGGTAAAGTTTTCGCTGGCAATCAGTTCCAAATGATCGCGCTGGCGCTGGAGTTCATGCTGAATCATGTCAGCGATCGCGGGATCAGTGTTGGCAAGAAAGTCTAAGTTGGTTCGAGTCACAGGAGCAAACCCCTCAAAAGGCAGAATAGATAGAACGAACGTTCAGCAAGCCATCAAGCAAGACGCACTCTACCACTTTAACAGCCGTAGTGGTAGCAAAAGGGAATCCGTCCTGAGAGACAATAATAACGCTGTTTGCAGGAGTCGTGGGCGACGTTTAAGCAAAATTGCGTCAATGAATACTGTGGTATCAAACGGGGCATATTAAGCTGTATGCCAGCAACCCTGTACTCACTTCATAGCCACATACAATGAAGGCAGGGATTGGGTGTTCACTGGAGGTGTTGCATGTTAGTCATCCTCATGGACAATCAACTCATTGCCCCACAGACAGTCTGCGAAACCTGTTTGCTGGCGGATCAAAGCGGACAACCCCGCTGGCAGGGAGGCAAACTCCGCTGCGGTCATGCCATTCTCAAAGCAACGGAACAGCAGCCTGATCAATTTGAGTGCCAGATGGGCTTTCGGATTGCCGACATCAAGTAATCAGCCAAATAAAGACTGTGTTACGTAGAGCTTGTTAAAAACCAATCTTGGCTATCAACGATCAGTAGTCAGAAAAACCTCAAAACGCAAAACTTATAGGGGTTTTCAGTTGAGTACAACACAGTTTTGAGTGAGCGGTCAGCTCACGATTGCTGTTCAGTCCACAAGAGCGCGATCGCCAATCGCATCGCCTGCCCCACCGTCGAAAGGCGGGCTGTTTCTGGAGCCGTTTCCTCCCAGCGCAGCATGTGGGCGCGAAAACTTTTGTCTTGCTTGGCGCGTTGAACAATTACCTGGCTGATGACCTTCTTCTGAATCTCTTCAGTGGCAATGCCTTGTCCACTCAGGTAATTAAGCAACTGCTGCACACTTTGCACAAACTGCTCTGGAGCTTGAGACATCATAATGCGCTGAATTTGCCGTACAACCTCTTGATAAAGCCGGACGCGTCGATCGGGTGAGGGTAAGGCTTGCTGCGGGGAGGTATTCGGTTGAGGTGGCGGCTCTAGCGCCAGGTCTGCTTCATGGGGGCGGGGCGCGATCGACAACAGATTTAAAATCTCAGTGCGGTTTGCCAACAGCCGCTGCAAGGCATCTGGATACAGTTGAAAGATACGCCGTGACACAACTTTGACATTGACAGAACGGTTTGCCTTGAGCCGTAGCAGATAGTTATCGTCCGGGCGATCGTAGGACTGAATGGTTAAGCCCAGTTCATGCCCTTCCAGATCGATTTGCGCCAGGGTGAACACCAACGCTTCCCAGTTCGGAGGTTCTGTCAGATACACCTCAACCACTGATTGGTCATCCTGATACTGTCGCCCCAGTTCTCCCGGTTCAAGATCGCGCCCTACGGGATAGCGGTCAGTTGGGCTTTTAGTCGTGTAGTTGAACTGAGTGAAGACATAGCGGCAGTCGATTTTGGCTAAATCGGTATCCTCAAGATGCCAGTTGGCAATGCAGCAGCCCGTCATCTGCACACCATCCAAATTGGTGCGAATCAAACGACTTTCGAGCAGATAGGCATCGCTGAGATCCGCTTCATTCAAAGACGTATCACTGAGATAGGCACCGCTGAGGTCTGCCCGTCGCAGATCGGCTCCACGTAGATTTGCCTCGTTGAGGTCTGCCCGGAGCAGGTAAACATCCTGTAAATCTGCCCGCAGCAGGTGCGCCTTGCTCAAGCTGGCTTTCAGCAAATATGCCCCTGCTAAATTTGCCCGACTCAAATCGGCACCCGTGAGAATGGCTTCGCTTAAATCGGCTCCCGTTAAAACAGCCCGGTGTAGATCCGCCTCGGTCAGGTTCGCCTGCCGCAGGTAAACACCGCTCAAATTTGCTTCGATCAGGTTGGCACCAATGAGCGTTGCCTCTCGCAGATTCGCTTCCTCTAAGTGCGCTTCTCGCAAGTTTGCCTGGTCAAGATTGGCGCTGGCAAGGTTGGCGCGGCGCAAGTTGGCTTCCATTAGTTCGGCGGCGATCAGGCAACTGCCGTTAAGCTTTGCCCGTTCTAAATTGACCTGATCGAGCTTGGCTGCCTGGAGATTTGCCCCGCTGAGGTCGGCTTCCTGAAGCACTGCCCAATTTAAGTCGGCGTTCTGTATTTGCGAAAGGCGCAAGTCCGCTTTGCTGAGATTGGCACCGCTCAGAATAGCCTGCTGCAAAATCGCGTTATTGAGCGAGGCACTGCGAAGATCTGCTCGTCTCAAGCAGGCTCCCGTAAGATTGCTCCGGCTGAGAAAAGCCCAACTTAAGTTTGCACCCGTTAGGTTTGCGCCTGTCAAGTTGGCATCACGCAGATTGACGCCACTCAGGCTGGCTCCGCTAAGGTCAACGTGGGCAAAGTCCCGCTCGCCTTTCTGGTATCGCTCTAGCAGATCCTGTACTTGCATGTTGATCCTTGAAGCAGGATGACGATCGCGGTAAGGGGCGGAGGCTCAGTGCCAAACTGTTGCCGAGTGCTTCAGCATTGACGCAGAGTTATACGGTTGGATATTAACAGTCGAATTTAAATCATTGTGTGATGCAGATTATACAGAGGGAACGTAGGCATAAGAGTGAGGGGGAGGAAAGGATGGGGGAGGAAGGCTAAGGGATAAGGGCTGAGGGATGAGGAATAAAAACTGAGGGATGAAGGGGCTGAATTGCTTCTTTTGCTTCTTTTGACTCCTCTGCTCCCTCTGCTCCC
>JBBSHC010000078.1:0-9095 GCA_038253425.1 Leptolyngbyales cyanobacterium
TGGTATTGAGATGGGCTTTCAGAATGCGATCGCGGCGGCTAGAGAAGCGGTCATTGTCACCACACCCGAAATTGCGGCTGTTCGTGATGCCGATCGCGTTGTGGGTCTGCTCGAAGCCAACAACATCAAAAAAATTCAGCTTGTGGTCAATCGCATCCGTCCTGCAATGGTGCAAGCCAATGACATGATGTCGGTTGAAGATGTGCAGGAAATTCTTGCCATTCCTTTAATTGGCGTGGTGCCTGACGATGAACGGGTGATCGTTTCTACTAACAAGGGGGAACCGCTCGTACTATCAGAAATCCCTTCGCTAGCGGGCACTGCCTTTGACAACATTGCGCGTCGGCTTGAAGGCGAAAAAGTTGAGTTCCTGGATCTGAATGCTAATAATGGCGGCTTGCTCTCAAAGCTCCGCAAAGCACTGAACAAAAAGCTTTTCTAGCGAAAGACGTTGCTAGTGAAATGGATGCTTGCTAAGTCAAACTCGACTCAATCATCCCACTGCAAAGCAGAAGCACGTTATCTTCCTTGATCCTTCACCTCCCCAGGCTCCATGTTGATTGAACTTTTAGAACGTTTCTTTGCACGCCCTGGTGATAGCAGTCGTCACCAAGTCAAGAACCGCCTCAAGCTGGTTCTAGCACACGATCGCACTGATATTCCGCCGCAAGCGCTGGAGGCAATGCGAAAAGAAATTTTGGAAGTCGTCTCGCGCTACGTGGAACTCGACACCGATAGCATGGAGTTTGCCCTCGAAAACAGCGAACGGACCACTGCGTTGATCGCTAATCTGCCCATCCGCCGTGTTCGTCCCACACCCGAACCGCCAACTTCGGAACCAGTGGAGCTGACGGAACCGCTCGAAACTGAGCTACTTTCAACTGAGCTTTCAACCGAACCGATCGCCCTTGAGTAAAAATGCCAACAAGCGGTCAGCAAGAAAGTTGGGGCTTGTAGCCGTCAGCGGTCAGCGGTCAGCCAAAAGCAGCGTTTCAAGTTTTGCCGTTTTGACCACTAGCGACTGAGACCGACCATAGTTCTAACCTTTTACCTTCTTTCCTATTCTTTGCCTTTTACCTTTTACCTTTTACCTTCTTCTTAGCCTTTTACCTTCTTCTTAGCCTTTTACCTTCTTCTTAGCCTTTTACCTTCTTTTTGAGTGATTACTGGTAAAACGAAACTTCTAGGCGTCATTGGTCATCCGATCGAGCATTCCCTGTCGCCCATCATGCATAATGCGGCGCTCGCACACCTGGGATTGGACTACATTTATCTGCCGTTTTCGATCGCACCAGAGCAGCTAGAACGGGCAGTTGATGGCTTTGCCGCGATCGGTTTACGGGGCTTTAATATTACGATTCCTCACAAGCAGAGCATTCTGCCTTTGTTAACAACGGTGTCTTCGATCGCTCAAGCCATTGGTGCCGTTAACACTGTTTGGCGCACCGACCAGGGTTGGAGTGGCACTAACACGGATGTAGCGGGCTTTCTCTCTCCGCTCAAGCGTTTGCAACGTGACTGGAGTCAAGCCTCTGTAGTCATTTTGGGTAATGGCGGTGCTGCAAGAGCAGTTGTAGCTGGCTGTGCCCAACTCGGCTGTGCCAACATCAGCGTGGTCGGACGGGATGCTCAGAAATTGGCGACCTTCTTGCACAGTTGGGGCGGTTCGTCTCTTGCAGCTAAGCTACAAGTTCACCCCTGGTCGGCTCTGCCAAAGCTGTTGCCTGACGCCGCTCTACTTGTGAATACAACCCCGCTCGGTATGTCGCCTCATACCGAGCGATCGCCCCTCAGCCCAGACGAGACGAGCTACCTATTGCCTAACCTTATTGCTTACGACTTGATCTACACACCCAGTGAAACCGTCTTTTTACAACAGGCAACTGAGCGAGGCGCGATCGCAATCAACGGTCTCGAAATGCTTGTGCAACAAGGTGCCGCCGCTTTAGAGATCTGGTTACAGCAGCCCGTGCCAGTCGATGTCATGCAGCGATCGCTCAAACAACACATGATCTGGGGCGGAAGTTGAAAGGCTATAGGCTGAAAGCTAAACATAGGCAGCGGGAGTCAAAGCTCAAAACTTAGCTTTTGGCTGACTGCTATCCATGCGTCTTCGATCAGAGTTTTTGCAAGTAATTAACACATGCTCTGTCTGTTAGGGCGATCGCTTGGCTGCAATCATGACTGCTACCAACGGCTCTCGATCGTGGCTTTGATTAAAGTTTGTATCAAATTAGACTAACTTTTTGCGACTCACTTAGGTTAAGGGAACATTAGAGCTAGAGCGTTTCCGGCACATCTGGGGGCAAAAATGTACGACTACGAACTCCTGCAACACTATCTGGAAGGTCAACGAGATTTTAGCGGTGCGAATCTTTCTAGAATCAATCTTCTGGGAGCGAACCTGGCAGACATCATTCTGGAGGGGGCGAACCTCACTGGAGCCGGATTGCCCTCAGCCTATCTTGCTTCTGCTAACTTCTGTCGAGCCAATTTAACCGAAACTAATTTCAAACAGGCATTCTTAAGCCGAGCTAATCTGAGCTTCGCGAAACTCAATTATGCCGATCTGACTGACGCCGACTTGACCAAAGCAAACTTAAAAGGCGCTTCCCTGATACACGCCAACCTCAGTGGCGCAAAACTGAGTGGCGCAAACTTAGCTGGGGTGAACCTGCGTGAAGCGAATTTGCAAGCAGTCAACCTCTGCGGAGCCGACCTAAGAGGCATTAACCTGCGTTCAGCAAATCTAATGGGCGCAAATCTAAGTTGGGCAAACCTGGGTGGTGCCCGTTTAAGTGGAGCGATGCTGCGTGGAGCCATCTTAAATGGAGTCAAACTGAACGAAGCCTATTTAAATGGCGTGGATTTGCAGGGTGCTGATCTCAGTGGCATCAACTTGAGTGAGGCAAAGCTCAATGGCGCTAATCTACAGGCGGCAGATCTCACCGCCGCAAATTTGAATGCCGCTCATCTACGATCGGCGAAACTGACCTTAGCCATACTCTGGGCAGCCGATCTCAGCGGTGCTGATTTGCACAGTGCCGACCTAACCGACACGAACTTGGAGCGATCGCTCTATACAGATGAAACTCAGTTTCCCAAAGGATTCGACCCGCTTGCTTACGGAGCTTGCATTGCAACCTCTGCACTCATAGCAGCTTGAGCAATGCCGTCAGTAGCCTGGACTGGACAGTTCTTAGATCAACGCTTAGACTATCACCCCAATGGATATAACAACTTGCTTACTAATGGCTGAGGGACAGCAGAAATGCTGGCAAACGCTTTGCTATGATCTCACAGCTAGACTTGCCACTACTGAAATCGAACTGCAAAGAGCACAGGCAGATTACCAACAAGCCGACGCTCAACGCGAACAGTTTGAGGAAAGGCTAGAGGAAACACAAGCCAAGCAGCAGGCGCTGATGGATGCCTCTGCAATGCAAGCACAGCAGTTCAGCGAAACCCTCAAACAACTACGGCAAAATCAGGCTCAAGTTGTACAGGCTGAGAAGATGTCAAGCCTGGGGCAATTGGTAGCAGGCGTTGCCCATGAAATTAATAATCCCGTTAACTTCATTTATGGGAACCTTTCTCATGCGGTGGCTTACATTCAAGACCTGACTAATCTGGTAGCGCTGTATCAAAAACACTATCCTCAACCCATCGTTGAAATTCAGGCAGAAACAGAGGCGATCGACCTCGAATTCATCGTAGAAGACTTGCCTAGCCTGCTAGCATCCATGCGAGTGGGGGCTGAACGCATCCAGCAAATTGTGCTGTCCCTTCGTAGCTTCTCACGTAAAGATGAGGCCGAGGTGAAGGATGTCAACATTCACGATGGCATCAATAGTACGCTGATGATTTTGCAAAATCGTCTGAAGGCAAAGCCCGATCGCCCCGCGATCGAGGTCATCAAAAACTACGGTGACTTACCCTTTGTGGAGTGTTACGCTGGGCAACTCAACCAGGTTTTTATGAATTTGTTGGCTAATGCGATCGATGCGTTAGAAGAAACCTCTGGACGAGCGCCAACAGCGACACCAACGATTACCATCGCTACAAAAGCGTTAGCTTCAGGGCATATCCGCATTAGCATCGCTGACAACGGTGCGGGGGTTCCAGCGCACGTACAGCAGCAACTGTTTGATCCCTTTTTTACCACCAAACCAGTAGGAAAAGGCACTGGCTTGGGTTTGTCAATCAGCTATCAGATCGTGACCGAGCGACATGATGGCGTTTTGAAGTGCGTTTCCGCCCCCGAACAAGGAGCCGAATTTGTGCTGGAGATTCCTGTGCGATCGCGGCAAACTTAGCGTGTAACTATTTCCATCAAGCTCGATCGCTCAACCTGGCTCTGCACTCTGTACGCCTGCACTGAGCAAACCTCAACGCCTCAGTCTATTGAGAAGCATCCTCTCCTCCTGACTGCTTTTGAGTTTTATAAATCACAAATCGTCCCAGAATGCCCACACTTTCCACATGATAAGCAGGCAATTCTGAACTAATAGCTAAGTCAGTCGTGTAAAGGCTGAAGAGAACGTAGTTTTGCCGCCGCGTACCATCGACAATAATTTTTTTGATTGCTCCTCGATTTGACTCCAATGCTGACTGACACTGCGCTTGCAAGCCAAATAGGGTAGGCGCTTTGATACAAACTGATTCTTTGACATACTCGATCGCAGCCTGAGTCGCAAACGCTTCATAGGCGACTGGACCCGGATTCGTGATGGCTAGTATGCCGCCCAATCCCACCAACGCACAACCACCCACAATAGCGGCGATTCTGTACTTTTTCATACTGCCGTTGCTGCGACTTTCAGCGATAGTAGTCTCTACAGGTTTTAGACGGTTAGTCATGGCTGGTTGTTGCAACCTCGGCGAAAGAGATACGAGTAAGTGTTTGAGCGCATTTTAGTCCCCGGTTTGGCTGCTGCTGCCAGACGCGTTGCAACGCCAGTAAGAAGACTGCGTTCAATTATGGCGGTTTTCGCATCAGTTGGCACTGTTTAACACGGTGATTGACAGGTGAAGCGACCGCAAGCTGCCTTGAAGTGAAGGTATTTGCAAGCCGCTATCCTTATTTAAACGGCTGCAACGGTATAGCAGGCGATGAATTCAAACCTTAGTCCCTGGCTGATGGTTGAACGCTGATAGCTGACCGCTCATCCAAACCCTTGCCCTTATTTTTTCACAACTTCTAAGCGCGTAGGTTCTCGGTAGCTGCTCTAATAATTTCTATCGAATTTCACTCACTGTTCCGACAACTGCTATAATCGTTATCGCACGGCGAGCGTAGCCAAGTGGTTAAGGCAGAGGATTGTGATTCCTCCACTCGTGGGTTCGATCCCCATCGTTCGCCCTTATGATACTGCGATAGACTAACAGCCACCGATAGCGGATCGTGGGCACTAAGTTCCAGTTGTTTGATGGTTAGAAGTGGGTCTAGCGGCGTCATCAGTGGAAGTTACGTCTTCGGGCTTCAGTGGCTTTGAACGCAGTATGCCCTGGTTGATTCCGACTTTATACGCTTGTCACCACAAAATATACCATCGCTATTAACACTGCCATAAAGCCCAGCTTGAAAAGTTCAGAGCGCTGTTTTGAAGGGGTAGGCGCAGACAAAGATTCGGGCTGTTTGGGCTTCAGGGTTACGGCTCGATCGACAGGCGATTGTGCAGAAGATAGGTGTGCAGAAGGCAGGTGTGCAGAGGCAGTGGGCAACACGGGCGGTTCCGATGGCTGGTCATGCTCAACTGCTAACTGTGACGGTGGCACAAGCACCTGATGCACCGGAAATTCCGCAATCCACAGTGGAAAAGCTTCGCCAACTCGCCATGCGTAGGTTCTGACCTGGCTGATCACCTCTGGTTCAAGGCGCAATAACCCCCGACGGATAAAGAGAATGCAGGTTTGCTGATTCAACCTAGCTGGCGATCGCAGCATCACTTGCAGGCAGTCGTTGTCCAGAGTTGCTTTTACCCAAACATCCTGGGCTTGCAGCGCCTCATTCATCAAAGCAGCGATCGCGTCAGCGTGTCCCTGCTTAGCACGTTGCAGCAAACTGAGTGGAATGGTCATAGGAGAACCAAGGGTAAGAAAACGATCGCTCTCATTAGCCAACGAGCGATCGTTCTTCCCAATTATAGTACGTTTGTACGAATTTACAGAAAAGTTTGGCGAAGTATGGTGGGCAGTTTGCGTGATGTGACTGAAGCAGTGGAGATTGCTGATCAAAGGTACAAAGCAGCGACAGAGATCCCCGACTTCTGAATCATGTCTAGCCAATCACATTAAGACTACACAGAGAAGTCAAGGATCTGAGCTTCTAAGGCACGATCGCAACTTTGACGACCTTTCGCTGCTTCATGTCTTCAAAAACCTGACCCAAACTTTTAAGGGGTCGCTGTTCGCTGACGAGCAACTCAAAGGGCAGCACACGACTTGCCAAGAGTGCGAGTGCAGCCCGCACGTGAGTCGGCGTGTTGTGAAAGACACCCTTTAAAGTCAACTCGCTATAGTGCAGTTGTTCAGTATTGACGGTAATGCTGGTATCACGTGGACAGCCACCAAACAGGTTGACCGTTGCACCCGGACGGGCACAGGCGATCGCCGTTTCCCAAACCGCAGGAACACCCGTCGCTTCAATTACCACATCCGCGCCCCAGCCGTCAGTTAAGTCTTTGACCAGTTGCGGGACATTCTCCACCTGACGGTAATTAAAGGTTTTGGCGGCACCCAGTTTTGTCCCGATTGCCAACCGCTGATCATTCCCACCCAACAGAATCACCTCTGTAAAGCGCTGATTACTGATCACGGGCTGTTCCTCGCCAGTCCAGTCTCCCTGACCCGATGCCAGCGCTGCCACAAACATCAGTCCGATCGCGCCATCGCCCAAGACAACGACGCGATCGCCTGCTTTCACGTTAGAACGTGCTGCTCCATGCAAGACACACGCCAGCGGCTCCGTCATGGATGCCAATTCAGCCGATACGCCCTCAGGAATGACTAACAAATTGTGCTGCACGATCGGTGCCGGAATTTTGAGGTACTCAGCAAAGGTGCCGTTGTTAAAGAGCAAATTTTGGCAGAGCGAGTACTCTTGTTTTTTGCAGAAAAAGCAGGTCATGCAGGGGGCAGAGTTGTTGGCAACCACGCGATCGCCAATCTTCCAGTCCACTACGCCTGCACCGATCGCCACGATTTCTCCAGCCGCTTCATGTCCAAATAAAGTCGGTGGCTTGAGCATTCGAGCATGTCCACCCCGTCGCCAAACTTTGAGGTCAGTGCCGCAGGTTGTCGCCACGTTGACCCGCATGACAACCTCTCCCGCCGCTGGCGTTGGGTCTGCAAACGTTTCCAGGCGTAAGTCTTCCTGACCGTACAGTAAGGCTGCTAACAAGGCTTTTTCACTTTATTTGTTTAACACCAAACTATCGTACTACAGCAGGATTCAGGAGGCAGCGGGGCAAGGGGGCAGGGGAGCAAGGGGAGCTAAGAGCGCGCCGCATTCAGGCAATACGATGACCCTACAGAGGACTTACGCGTAAGGTGTTTAGCTCCCCGACTTCTGGTTAAAACTCAGCGATAAAGCTCACCCCTTTGTGTAGAAGTCGGGGTGTAGAAGTCGGGGATCTTTACGTAAGTCCTACCCAACTCACAAGACTCGTAATGTAGTGGCGATGCTGCTCACGGCTTCCATTGCCCGGATTTCATCTAACGCGGTGCGGAAGTTACCTTCACGGACATGGTGGGTGACGACGACGATTTCTGCCAGGTCATCCCGTAAGCCAGTTTGCACGATCGATTCCAAACTCACGTTGTGGTTACCAAAGCAGGTGCCAAGTTTGCCAATGACACCCGGAGAGTCGCGGGTTAAAAAGCGGGCGTAAAAGCGGGTGACGAGGGACTCGATCGGCGCGATCGTGCAGTAGTCTTGATGCGAACATGCCAGCAACGGATCAAGTAAAGGCGTACCATCCGATCGCGCAGCGGTGCCTCGTTCGACCTTCAAAATAGCGGCGATGTTGAGGATGTCAGCCACGATCGCGCTGGCAGTAGGACCCGCGCCTGCCCCCGGACCAAAGAACATCACCTGACCGATCGGCTCTCCTTCAATGAGAATCGCGTTGTACACATCATTCACACTGGCAAGGGGATGGCTTTTGGGCACCAGGGTAGGGTGGACTCGAAGCTGTAGTTGCTCTGGTGCCTCTAGCAGTGAGGATGGCTCCCGTTTGGCAACCGCAAGCAGCTTGATCACAAAGCCCAGTTTGTCGGCATAGGCAATGTCGGCGGCGCTCACCTGTCGGATGCCTTCGCAGTGAACCTCAGCCAGTTTAATGCGTCCGCCAAAGGCCAGCGATGCCAGGATGGCGATCTTATCTGCCGCATCCAGACCATCCACATCAGCGGTCGGATCAGCTTCCGCATATCCCAGTCGTTGGGCATCTGCCAGAATTGCAGCAAAATCACCGCCCTCGTTTTGCATCCGGGTGAGGATGTAGTTCGTCGTGCCGTTGACGATGCCCGTTACGGTATGCAGACGGTTTGCACAGAGGGATTGCTTCAGCGGCTCGATGACAGGAATACCCCCACCCACCGCCGCTTCCAGTAGAACGTAAACCCCTGCTTTTTCAGCCGCAGTAAAGATCTCGGCTCCATAGCGGGCGATCGCTGCCTTGTTTGCTGTAACAACATGCTTTCCGTGGGCGATCGCAGTGAGCATGAGCGATCGTGCTGGTTCCAACCCACCCAACACTTCCACCACAATATCCACCGCTGGATCGGTCACGATCGCCTCCAAATCAGCCGTGATTAATTGGGATGGCAGGTTTACAGAACGCGGTTTATCAGGCGATCGCACTCCGACTCGATACAGTTCTAGCTCCTGCACTAACGGATGGCGCTGTCGCGGATCCAGCAAAATCTGCACGGTTCCCGTTCCCACTGTGCCCAAACCCAACAAGCCAACTTTGAACGCCACAAGCCCAACCCGCCACACAAGAGTTTATGCACCTATTGTAGGGGGTGAAGGGTGAGGAGATAAGGCGAGAGAAGATGTAGCTTATTCCGCTTTGCAGTGATGGAATAAA
>JBBSHC010000079.1:0-9080 GCA_038253425.1 Leptolyngbyales cyanobacterium
AAAGCGAGACAGGCGGTCTGCGATCGAGCCGACCCAGTGAGAACCGTACATCCAAATCAGAACACGAGCATTGATCTGAGCTTTGACATGAACGACCAACGCTAAAAAACGACCGATGCTAACAACTGAATCATTGCACACGCTACTGCAACCAACAGGAGCGAACCTCCATTCGTTGCTCCTTAGTTGTAGATACTGTGTTAACTGTTTGAAGTCAAGCTATCAGGGGCATTACGCAGGGCAACCGCAGACTCGGAATGTGAAGGTCAGCGGACACCTCAGCCCCAAAAGGCATTAAGGCTAGACGGCTGAAAGTAGGATGAGACAAAGGCGATCTTTCACGCATTCTTGCAACTTGAGTATGCGTTTGCCCTACCATCAATGCTCGCGTCGGGCTGGCGGTCTTTGGCTTTGATTCTGTTCAGAGACCGTTCAAAGACGGACGCTACCTCTGCCCAACAAACGCTCATTCCACCAAGTGATGATCCATGGCAAACCGAACGAGTTCGGCGCGGTTGCTGGTATCGGTTTTACGGAGCAGGCTACTGACGTACTTTTCAACCGTACGGGGACTCAGGTGCAAAGATTCACCAATCTGACCATTTGAAAGCCCATCTGCCAAAATTTTTAGCACGTCGCGTTCGCGTTGAGTCAGATTAAGTGCAGCGACAGCAACCGATCGAGCAGCCGTATGTTCCTTTTCACGATGGTCAGACGACTCCACTGCTGACGCTGGCGATCGCGCACCGTCTCCCCGTGCAAAACGCCACTCTAGCTCAATCATTTGCAAGCGTTCCAGCAGATTTCGCACCACTGCCCCTAACTCTTGCAGCTCAAAGGGTTTCGACAAATAAACATCACAGCCTGACTGGTAGCCTCGAATCCGCTCGTCGGTATCAGTGCGTGCCGTTAAAAAGACGACAGGCAGCAATCGTGAAGTCGGGCGTTGCCGAATTCGACGCACTAATTCGTACCCATCCATTTGGGGCATGGTGATGTCTGTCACAACTAGATGCGGCTGATAATCCTCAACCAGTTTGAGCGCCTCTTGACCGTTTTCGGCAGACACGACCAAGTAACCAGTCGCCTCAAGATAGTCGCTGATCGACAGCCGTGTTCCCAAGTCATCATCAGCAACCAGAATGATCAAGGGCATAATTGCTGCCAGTTTAGCTAAACTCCATAGGGTGGTCATTGCCCTGAAAGCAACACCGCTTCAAAGGTAATATAGCGGTTTTCTAGAATGCTGTGTAACGAAAACGTGAGCGATCGCACTTAAAAAGACTGAATGCGATCGCTTCGCAAAACAAGCAAACAAACCCACAGCAAGCTCAATCAGGCGCTTACCTTCAAGCTAGCGGGTG
Organism: Leptolyngbyales cyanobacterium; assembly: GCA_038253425.1. Classification (GTDB taxonomy): domain Bacteria; phylum Cyanobacteriota; class Cyanobacteriia; order Leptolyngbyales; family Leptolyngbyaceae; genus Stenomitos. The sequence goes on from JBBSHC010000079.1 coordinate 1,365, forward strand.
TTCCTGGATCGCCTTCTAGCACGACTCCTTGCTGATTGACAGAGAGATGACGGAGAATTTTGTAAACCGTCTCAGTTTGATCAGCGGCCCCAGCTTTCACCGCCAGTTCTGCCAACGAAAGCGGTTTGCCCTCCTGTTTGAGCACCTGTAGCACCTGCGCTTGCAACGCTAAAATTGCCGCTGCTGCTTTCTTGCCCGCTTCCACCCCTGGCTGGTGATACGCATTAACATTCACCAGAAAGCCATAGAGACCAACCGCCCGTTCATACAGTGCAATCAAAGCTCCTACCAGTTGGGCAGACACAGCGGGAATCGTCACGGTAATAGAGTCGCGCTGGTTTTCATAAAGGGCTTGCCGCGTACCCTGAAGTAGCCCAGACAGGTAATCGCCAGCCGTGACATCAGGCTCTACTTCGACAGACGGACCTTCACGGTCTTTCAGCACCTCAATAAACGTGAGAAAGAAGTTGGGCACCCCTTCGCGCAACTGCTGTACATAGGCATGTTGATCGGTCGAGCCTTTGTTGCCATAGACAGCAATGCCCTGATACACCGTGTTGCCATCCAGGTCTTTTTCTTTGCCCAACGATTCCATGACCAACTGCTGGAGATAGCGGCTAAACAGCAACAAACTATCTTTGTAAGGCAAAACCACCATATCTTTCGTGCCCTTGCCGTCGCCTGCAAAATACCAGGAGAGCGCCAGTAACGCCGCCGGATTCGCTTTGAGATCAGGAACGCGCGTCGCGGCATCCATTAATTTTGCACCTTCTAACATGCTGCGAATGTCAACCCCTTGCAGCACTGCATCGAGCAGACCGACGGCTGATAGCTCTGAGGTGCGTCCTCCCACCCAGTCAAACATGGGAAAGGTTGCCAGCCATCCTTCTGACTCCGCCAGCGCATCCATTTTGCTACCTGGCATTGTGATAGCAACGGCTTGTTTCGCAAAGTCTAAACTCTGATCAGCAAAGGCTTTCTTCACCTCGACCATGCCGTTCCGGGTTTCAGGGGTACCGCCCGATTTGGTGATGACGATGACCAGCGTGCTAACGAGTCGATCGTGCAGGCGATTGAGCACGCGATCGATGCCGTCAGGATCCGTATTGTCCAAAAAATGGAGCTTCAACGGGGGCACTTCAGGAGCCAGGGCTGCGGCAACGAACTGTGGTCCCAACGCTGAGCCGCCGATGCCGATGGAAAGGATATCCGTAAACTTTGGCGCTTGGGGTGGATACACTTCGCTGGCATGGATCTTTTGAGCAAACGCTTCCAGTTGGTCGAGCGTTTCACTAATTTCCTGCTTAATGGCTGGCGTCGGAGCAAGGTCAGGGTCACGCAACCAGTAATGACCCACCATACGGTTTTCGTCGGGGTTGGCGATCGCTCCACTCTCCAGTGCCGCCATTGCTTTGAATGCCTGCTCAAACTTGGGCTGCATTGTCGCTACAAACGCGTCGTCAAAGCGCATACGGCTGATGTCTACATACAAACCCAACCCATCGTGATAGTAAAGCCAGTCTTGATAACGTTGCCAGAGTGCAGCAGCATCCATAGAAGAGTTCATGCCTCTTAACGCTTTTCACAAGACCAGTGTATCGGTGTGGGGCACTAGGCGTTGCAGGTTTTGGAAAGAAATAAGAATAAGGCGAAGCGACCAAGGATGAAAGCGTTAAGGTTGGCTTGGACGGATCAGCGATCTGACCTGCCATTAAAAATCTGGTTTTGGCAGTACACGCACAAATTTAACAATCTGCCCGGTGATTTCGAGACTGATGAGGTAGCGATCGATCGTGAAGCGATAGCAGATGTTGCTGGAGCCGAGTGAGCGAAATTCTGGTAACGCGCGCAGTTGATGCATACTGGCAAAATCTTCAAAAACAAATTGCCGAATTGCCTGAATGGCGGTAGGTTCCAGCTTTTTTAGATCGAGCAGAAATGAACGCTCGTAGCGAACTTCTAAACCTTTGAGGCTGTGAGTTTTTTGTGCCGAGGATGGCTTCATAACGTGCATAAAGTTACCCGTAAAAACTACAGCGGTGATAGAAAGCGGAGGGCATCTTCGCGCGTCAGGCTATCCCCTGGTTTCAGTGTTTGCTTTGCGGCTTGCGTTGCCTTGAGCATATAAAAGTCATAGTAAAGTTCGGACAACACCGTCCAAACATCAAACATTTCATCATCTGATAGCTGCTCGATCAGATTATGTGCTCTACCTTTGAGAAGACTCATGACGCCCCTGAAACCGGATGTTTAACTTAGACAGCAAGCCAGTGCCCGGTTTTAGGATGCCCAAATGACAGAAAAAGCTCACGCTTCGTCAAAGCAAGTGGCTACTATTTTTGCCGTTTGTTCGTGTAGTGGGGAAGAGGCTTTGTATAAAATGAATCCCTATCGGGCTAAGTTGCCTGATAGGATACAATCCGATCGCCGTTAGCCACTACTCCTGACCTTACGTTTCATGCCTGACCTTAGCGGTATTTTTGCTTTTTTTACGCCTAGCTACCTTGTCTCCCTGATGATTTTCACAGCCACGTTTGCGCTGTTTAGTCTGGGCTTGAATTTGCAATGGGGCTTTACAGGGCTGATCAACTTTGGTCACATTGCCTTTATGACCATTGGAGCTTACGCCACTGTACTGCTCAGCTTGAAAGGGGTGCCGCTCCTTCTAGCCGTGCTCATTGGGGCGATCTTGGCGGCTGTTTTAGGCTTACTGATTGGGCTATCGACGTTACGGTTACGGGAAGATTATTTAGCGATCGTGACGATCGGGGTCTCTGAGATGGTACGCCTTGTAGCGCTGAACGAAGAGTGGCTAACCCAGGGCGCACGCGGTGTTTATAGTTATCCTCTGCCGTTGGAAGCACTTACCAGACCGACATTGGTGAGCAAACTCGGCATGATTGGCATCTGGACGGTAATTTTTGGGCTGGGTGGGTGGCAACTGTGGCGCTGGACGTGGCGACGGCTCGATCGGTTGGGGCAAGCGGCAGATAAGGGCATTGAAACAGGACGGTTCGGCAAACTAGCGTTGGGTTTTGCTACTGCTCTTTTGGGAGGGTTGCTGTATTGGGCAGGCGCAATTTCGCTTTACGACTACTCGTACAAAGCCGGACTGATGCTGGTGCTGGTGCTGGTGCTGGCACTGGTATATTGGCGGTTAGAAGCGCTGGTCAAGTCACCCTGGGGGCGTGTGCTGAAGGCAATTCGAGAAGATGAAGAAGTTGCCAAAGCGTTAGGCAAGAATGTGTTTTGGTACAAACTTCAGTCGTTGATGCTGGGTGGCGCGATCGCGGGCATCGCTGGTGCTTTTTACGCGTGGCAGTTGAGCTTTATTAACCCGGATGGTTTCATTCCGCTGATTACGTTTCAGGCGTGGACGATTGTCGTCTTAGGGGGTGCGGGTAATAATGCCGGGACACTACTGGGAGCCGCCATTTTTTGGGCCTACAATTCAATCACGCGGTTTTTGCTGCCCGCGATCGCGCCCATCCTCCACGCCATTATGCCGGCAATTCCACCCCAGCTTGATGAAGGCAGAGCCGGAGCCTTCCGAATCATGGTTATTGGCTTACTGCTCATCGTATTGATGATGGCGCGACCGCAAGGCATCTTAGGCAAAAAGGAGGAACTCACCCTTGGTCGATGAATTAGCTAATGTATCCCCTCACGCTGATCCGCCGGATCCACTGGGTAAGACTCACGGTCAGAATTTAGCAGAAAGCTTGGCAGACGTAGAAACCATCAATCGCCCAGCCTGTGGCTTGCCACTGCCACTGCTAGCAGCGGGTGGGCTGGTCAAGCAGTTTGGTGGGCTAGTGGCGATCGATGACGCCTCGATCGATGTCGCCCAAGGCAGCATTACTGGTTTGATTGGTCCCAATGGAGCTGGAAAAACAACGTTATTCAATCTGCTGTCAAATTTTATTCATCCCGACAAAGGACGGGTGCTGTTTGATGGCGAACCAATTCAGCAACTCCAATCGCATCAGATCGCCCAGCGTGGGATGATTCGCACCTTTCAGGTGGCACGAGTGCTGTCACGCCTGTCTGTGCTGGAAAATATGCTGCTGGCAGCTCAACATCAGACCGGAGAGAATTTCTGGTATACCTGGTTTCAGCAAAAGCAGATTGCCGCTGAAGAACGCCAACAGCGCGAACAGGCGATGACTATTCTGGAATCGATCGGGCTGGCGCACATGGCACACGAGTATGCAGGCGCGTTATCCGGGGGGCAGCGCAAATTACTGGAAATGGGACGAGCGTTAATGAGCCATCCCAAGCTGATCTTGCTGGATGAACCCGCTGCTGGAGTCAACCCAACACTCATCAATCAGATCTGCGATCGCATTCTGACCTGGAACCGCGAAGGGCTGACCTTTCTCATCATCGAGCACAACATGGATGTGATCATGTCGCTGTGCGATCGTGTCTGGGTGCTTGCCGAAGGTCGAAACCTTGCCGTTGGCACTCCCGCCGAAATTCAGACCAACACTCAAGTGCTGGAAGCTTACCTGGGACAATAAAACGGCGCAGTAATTAAACTGCTTGGCACAAAGCTGACTGTTAATGCCTACAGCGATGTTCAAATGTCTAAGCTACAGTCCGATGAGCAAAAAGCTGATCGCTGACCGCTCATTCAAAGCTGTGTTGTACTCAACTGAAAACCGCTGTAAGTTTTGAGTTTTGAGTTGCGCTCCCCTACCTCCCCCGCCTCCCCTGCTCCCTCCAATTCCCACTCCCGCTGATTTTCTCCAGGCATTTTGTTTACATCGCCAGTTGATTCACCTGATCCAGCATCTGCAAGCCGTGAATCAAAGAGGCACCCCCTCGAATGGCGGTGGCAACGTGTACCGCTTCGGTCATTTGTTCCAGGTCTGAGCCTTGCTGAAGACATTCTTTGCTGTAGGCATCAATGCAGTAAGGGCACTGCACTGTATGGGAAACGGCAAGGGCAATCAAAGCTTTTTCGCGCACAGACAACGCGCCTTCGGCAAAAACAGCGCCGTAGTAGGCAAAGAATTTTGCGGCGAGTTCGGGGTTGCCTTCACCGATGTTGCCAAAATTTGGTAAGTGCTCTGGCTTATAGTACTGGTCCATGTGTCTCCGGTATGCTAGTTAAGTAGGTGCTGAATGCTGCTGTGAAGAGTCACTACGATCGCAGGCATGGCAATGGCGCTTGCCTTTGAGTTTAGTTTATTGTCCTAAAGCAGTAGTCAAAAGCCATTTGTCTAGAGCCATTTGTTTCGCACTTCACCCGATCGTCAATCGCTCTACTACACTGAGGAACTTAGGATTATTTACCTGAGTCCTTTCACTTTTACTATCCCTGACCTGATTGTCGTCCATGACTCTTTCACCCGCCACAACCGAAAGCACTCCAGTTACAGCGTCTCTGCTTACGATCGCTCAGCAAACCCGTCACGGTGCCCGCACCTTAGCTACTCTGCCAACTGACACGCGCAACCAGGCACTAGAGGCGATCGCCCAGGCACTGGAGGCAGCGAGCGCTGAAATTCTGGCAGCGAATGCAGCAGACTGTCAGGCAGCAAAAACAGCAGGACTCTCGACCGCACTCTATGCCCGGTTAAAGCTCGATGAAACCAAGCTGAAAGGCGCGATCGCAGGCATCCGGGATGTGGCAAAACTGCCAGATCCAGTGGGTAATGTGCAGATTCATCGGGAACTCGATCAGGGGCTTGTGCTCACCCGCGTCACCTGCCCGTTGGGAGTGCTGGGCATTATCTTTGAAGCCCGTCCTGATGCAGTCGTGCAGATTTCTAGCCTTGCCATCAAGTCGGGGAATGGCGTCATCCTCAAAGGCGGACAGGAAGCCATCCACTCGTGTGAGGCGCTAGTGAATGCTATTCGCCAGGGCTTGGCACAAACCGAGATTGATCCGGCTGTTGTGCAACTGTTGACCACGCGGGAAGAAACCCTGGCACTACTGAAACTAGACCAGTATGTGGATCTGATCATTCCTAGAGGGTCTAACGCCTTTGTGCGGTTTGTGCAGGACAATACCCGTATTCCCGTTCTGGGCCACGCCGAAGGCATCTGCCACCTGTATGTGGATAGAGCTGCTGATGTGCAAAAAGCCGTCGCGATCGCCGTTGATGCCAAAACCCAGTATCCTGCCGCCTGCAACGCGATCGAAACACTGCTGGTACATCAGGCGATCGCCTCGGAATTTCTCCTCGAAGCCGTAGTCGCCCTCCAACTCCATAACGTCGAGCTGCGTGGTGACAATCGCACCCGTGCCATCCTTAACATTGCCGCTGCGACTGAAGCCGATTGGTCTACCGAATACAGTGATCTGATTCTCGCCATTAAAATTGTCGATTCTCTAGACGACGCGATCGCTCACATCAACACCTATGGGTCACGGCATACCGATGCGATCGCCACCGAAAATGCTCAGGCAGCCGCTATCTTTATGGCGCAGGTTGATGCTGCGGGTGTCTATCACAACTGCTCGACGCGCTTTGCCGATGGCTTCCGCTACGGCTTTGGTGCCGAGGTGGGCATCAGCACTCAGAAAATGCCGCCTCGCGGTCCCGTTGGATTAGATGGCTTAGTCACCTATAAATATCAGTTAGTGGGTCATGGACAGATTACCGCTACCTATACAGGCGCAAACGCCAAACCCTTTACCCACAAGGATCTGTGAACCGACATGTCCCAGCGTTCCTATCCCGTACCACAGACAGATCCTCCCTTGCCACCAAAGGAGACCCTGCCAACGATGTACGATTTACCAAGCGAAAATCCTGAGGAACCTGGCTTGCCGGATGAATTCCATGACCTGCAACCGCAACTGCTGAGTCACACGTTGCGTCTGTCTGACTATGCCGCCGACCAGTTCTTTACTGGCTCAGACCTTAATTTGTACTACGACGTGCGCCATGCTCAATGGTATAAGCGCCCCGACTGGTTCTTGGCGTTGGATGTGCCCCGTCTGTACGAGGGCGTAGACTTGCGTTCTAGCTATGTCACCTGGCAAGAAGGAGCCAACCCGTTTGTGGTCATCGAGCTGCTTTCTCCCGGTACTGAAAAAGAAGACTTGGGTGAGTATGCTGAGGTCACGCCAGCGATCGCGTCCGCAACCAGTTCGCGCTCCAGCAACGGACACGCTAAAGAAACACCGCCGCGCAAGTGGGAGGTGTATGAACGTATTCTGCGGGTACCGTACTACATTGTCTTCAGTCGGTATACAAACCAACTTCGCTTTTTTCAACTGGTTGGTGGGCACTACCAGGAACAAACGCTGGACTCTCAAAAGCCTCGCCTTTGGCTTGCCGAGCTAAAACTGGGGCTGGGATTATGGTACGGTACCTTTGAAGGCGTGACTCGTCATTGGCTGCGCTGGTATGATAGTTCCGACAGTTGGGTGCCGACCGATGCTGAGCAAGCGCGAAAGGAGAAAGCACTAGCACTAGCACAGTTTGAGCAGACACAACGACGCGCCGATCGTGCTGAAGGACAATTACGACAGGTCGCTTTAAATTTGTTAGCGTCTGGCATGTCGATCGAGCAAGTGGTGCAATTAACCACCCTTTCGCTAACGCAGGTTCGGGAGTTAGCGGCTGAATAAGCAAGTCTAAACGATTGATGAATGCCAGCAAAGCAGCCGTCTGTAAGATAAACTCAATGCTTTGCCATCCGCTGTCTGCTGTTTTACGCACAAAATCGTATGGATTTACTTGCCAAAGGATAGAT
>JBBSHC010000080.1:0-9001 GCA_038253425.1 Leptolyngbyales cyanobacterium
AGGCAGACAGCCGTTCCAAAATTGCCGTTGCACCAAGCAAGTACTCTTTGATCACCCAATCATCACCATCCTGTTCGGCGCGAATCTCCTCAATGAGTCCCACCCGTTTGCCTGTTGCATCATGCACACAGCGCCCCAGTAACAGTTCAAGCTGCTGTTCGCCTGTTGCCATTAGCCACCTCCCGGAATGCGTTTGACCACGTGTTCGCGCACCCATTGCTCGTAAGCCAGCGCCGTGGTTTCCTCTGCCTCTAGATCAACTTCCACATCAATACCAATGTCGCGAATTTTACACCAGGGAATGCGTAAGGATTCTGGATGTTTAGCACCCCATTTACTTTGTAAAGTGTTAATCCATCGTCCAAGTTGCGGATGCAGCCGTCGCGCTAACGTTGTCGCACCTGTTTCGATATATGCCAGTCGGGGAGGTTGATGGTCGCGCAGTTCAATGACGATGCCATCTACTTTTCCCATCTTGCGCTGGTTGCGATCGACCAGTTGGTTATCCAACACATCGCGAATGATATCCATTTCAACCTCCAATGACTTCTAATGGAATCGCCACGATCGCCAGTACAAACGTTAAGCCAATGATAAAAATAACGGCACTGTTGCTAATCCAACCATTGCGATATTGACCGATATAGCTTTCGTCATTCATCAAAACGAGAAACGGTATCATGACGATTGGCAAAATGACGGCGGTGAGCGCCATTGAGAAGAGCGTGAGCTGTAACGGATCAATGCCAAACACCATCAATAGAGACGCAAGAAAAACAAACACGGTGTAGACAAGGCTGAACCGTGCCGCATCCTTAGGATGCAGATTTTCACCCCAGTTCCAGCCAAAGGCTTGCGCCACAATGTAGGCCGTATCCAGCGTTACCTCCAAGGCTGCGCCAAAACAGGCAATCCCCAGCGCCACTGCAAATAAAATGAAACCCCAATAGCCAAAGGGCTGGGTGAGCATCAGGGCTGCCTGTTCGTAACTATCAACCTGAATGCCTCTGGGATTGAGTACCAGTGCCGCTACGACCAACACACCCAGCGAAACAAGACTGCCAAAGCCCATGCCCAAGCTTGCAACGGCACGATTCACACCCAGATAACCTTCGTCCCATTTGTCTTCCACCGCGCCGGAGGAGTAGAAATAGAAGAGATAGGGGCTAATGATGGCACCCAAAATGCTCACCACAATGAAGAGGTAGTGAGGCGAATCTTGAGAGGGCAGTGTTGGTATTAAGCCAGCCGCGATCGGCGCGATCGGTGCTTTGAGCTTCACCATTGCCACGACAAAAACCAGTGTGACTAGCCCTAGTAAAGACACACCATTTTCAATCACGCTGAAGTTGCCCTTCCACAGCAGCAACCAGATCGCAAAGGCAACGGGCAGCGCCCACCACTGAAAGCTAACGCCAGTCAATAGTTGTAAGGCAATACACACCCCACCAATCTCAGCGCCCAGCACTAAAAAATCGACGACGACCTCAGCCAGTAGCGGCAGAATGTAGAAGTTAAAGCCAAACCGTTCGCGCACCGCATCTGCCAATGTGTGTTTGCTGACAGCGGCTAATCGACCCGACATCTCCACTAAAAAGATGACGCAAACGGTGCCTAAGATCAATGCCCAGACTAACTCAAAACCAAAGATAGACCCCGCTTCAGCAGCGGTTGCGATCGCGCCCACATCCAAAAAGCCGCCAATACTGGTGGCAATGCCCAGAGCAATTTCCAGAATTTTGTTCATGGTTGCCCGCCCTGCGCTTGCATGAGGGTTTGAAGCTGTTTTTTCTCTGCTATAAGCTGCTGGAGAGGGGCGGCGATCGCTGCTTTGTCGGGTTGGTCTACCGCGATCGTTAGTTGTTGTAGCGTCTGCTTGAGTTGCTGTAGCGGTTGCGGTGGCTGTGCCTGGAGTTGCGGTGCTTCCTTAAACAGCGCTTCTGTCTCTTTTGCAACTTCCTGCTGCGTTTTTTCTAATGTTTGTTTGGCATAGGTTTGCGGTACTGCTCCCTGTATCCACGATTCTGAGACCATTTGCGCGGTTGCCACCCACGAATCAATAGTCTTCACGTGCTTTATCAACGATTCACTCGCAGACTGATTGCTACATGCAGTAACCACTAAAAGCAGAAACGGACTTACAGCCCAAAACATTTTCATCGCTGGCGATCGCTCCTAATCCACGAAGCCCCCTGCTCTTATTTCCGCACCTCAGGATGGTAATTTTGTATACCACCAGACAGATTTTAACGGGGTGGTAGCCAGCCTTGCATAACGTTAGGGCGCGGTACAGACGGTGAAAAAAGCGTTTGGAAGGCAGCTTTGCGATCGCGTTCCGGCTCCGCCACTAAATGCCACAGCGTTTCGTAAAAGAAAAACGACACACCAGCAAATCCCTGCCGTCGCACCGTTTGGATCTGATCCGACACTCGCTGCATCGGCACCGGACGGTTTTTCAACCCGGTCAGAATACCAACGCCTGTGGGAATATGCCGTCGCGCGGCTTGCAGTTCAGGCGTGTTTAACTGAGCCGTAAAGGATGGAAGGCTACTGCTGTAAACCTGGATCACGAGTTCTTCAATTAGCCCTTGTTGTTGCCAGGTAGCCCAATCTTGCAGCGAATGGTTGTACGAAAAGTCGTAGTTGTTAGGTGACAGCGCCAGCAACACCTTATTTTTACGCGCTTTGATCGCCTGAAACAGTTGAGCCGTAAAGCGCGTAATTTTAGTGGCTCGCCAGCGTATCCAGGCAGGATCTTTTGGATCGGTGGGCGGTGCTTTACCCTGTTCGCGCTGATAAAGCTGCACTGTGTAGTCGTCATAGCCAAACTCGTAGGGCAGCCCAAAGTGATCATCAAGCTGAATGCCGTCAATGTCGTAGTTGTTGACAAGTTCTAAAATGAGCGACTGTATGAATTGCTGCACTTCGGGCTTGAACGGATTCAGCCAAACACGCGGATAGATCCCTTCCTGCCAGACAGTTGTGCCATCTTGCTTTTGAGTCAGCCAATCGGGATGCCGGATCGCCAGCGCTGAGTCCTCTGGTGCCATAAAGCCAAACTCAAACCAGGGCAGCACTGCCAGCCCATGCTGATGTCCCTGCTGCACCAGTTCTGCGAGTGCATCGCGTCCCTCTAGCCCAAGCGGTCGCGGATCGACAGTGGCACCGATCGCTTGCTTCGCTACACGACTGGGATAGGTGGTATAACCCCAATTCCACACAACGGGATAGAGGGTATTGAAGTTGAGCTGAGCGAGTTGTTGTACTGCGTCCTTAAGCACAGTCCCATTAAATAGCACCGCGCTATCGACATTGGTAATCCAAACCCCACGAATTTCTTGACGCGGTGAGCTTGCCCGTTGAGCCGTAGCAGGTTGCACTGCGATCGCAGTCGTAACAGTTGCCAGCAGCACCATGCTTCCAGCGAGTAGCATCAAGACGAATCGCCGTTGGGACTGGGCCGCACCGCGATAAAGTCTGCTGCTCAGTACAGCTTGTTTGGCATCATTCAGCCATTTAAATAGTTGTTGGAACACACGCATAATAAAGCTGACGCAAGAGTGAACGAATCTAAATTTCTTAACCAGAGCTGTACTCAGAGTCAACAGACGCACCAACCCCAGGCTAAGCTTGGACTGTACTGGAATCGCCCCTGCAATCAGAGCCATTGACGGACACTCCGGACTATCCACAGCAGCATGACAGAACCGAAGCAAGTGCAACAGCGAGACGTGATTGGGCTACTGCCAGCCGGAGGGCAGGCAACCCGCATTGCACCCTTACCGCTCAGCAAAGAGCTATATCCCGTTGGCTTTCGAGCCGTTGATGCGACAGGCAGCCCGCGCCCCAAAGTCGTTTGCCATTACCTGCTCGAAAAGATGCGATCGGCAGGTATTACCAAAGCCTACATGATTCTCCGTGCTGGCAAATGGGATATTCCTGCTTATTTTGGTGATGGTGCCCTAGTCGATATGAGTTTGGGCTACCTGATGATGCGATCGCCTCACGGTGTACCCTACACACTGAATCAGGCATACCCTTTCATACAAGACGCCTTCATTGCCCTGGGGTTTCCCGACATTTTATTTCAACCCGACGATGCCTACACACGGCTCCTTACTCGTCACGCCACCAGCAATGCCGATGTTGTGCTCGGTCTTTTGCCAACCAATCAACCAACCAAAGCAGGCATGGTCGATTTTGATGCAGCGGGACGCGTTCACCTCATCATCGAAAAGCCACCAATCACCCATCTGCTCTATATGTGGGGCATGGCAGTGTGGACGCCAGCCTTCACAGAGTTCATGCACACCTATCTGGCAATGATCGATGCCCAACATACCAGCGATCCGTCTCTCTTACGCAGAGAACTGCCCATCGGCGATGTCATTCAAGCCGCGATCGCTAATGGAATGCATGTCCAAGCCGAAGTCTTTGAGCACGGCAGTTATTTAGACATTGGCACACCCGATGACCTGCTACGCGCCGTCCAGGAGTTTTCAGGAACGGAGAAAAGTGGGAAAGGATAAGGGACAAGGGATAAAAAGTAGAAAAAATAAATGTTTAGAGGAAGTAATTTCAGCCTTCAGCCTTTAGCCCTTAGCCCTTAGCCTTCAGCCTTTCCCTCCGCTCGCTTTCGCTTTGTAGCCCAGCTTGATCAAAAACTCCACAATCTTCTGCTTGTGATCACCTTGAATTTCGATCTCATTCTCTTTCAGCGTGCCGCCTGCTCCACACTGCGCTTTTAGCTGCTTGAGCACATCCGTCATTGTTTCTGAGCTTGCTTGAAAGCCACGAATGATCGTCACCGTTTTCCCCTTTCGTCCAGCGCGTGACGCCTCCACCCTCAAGTGCTGCTGATTGGGCGGTAAGTCCGGAGTCCCTCGTTGAAGTGCGTCTGAGTGAGTAGGGTTGCCAAATTCAGAGTAGACGACTCTTTCGGTGGCTTGAGCGCTAGAGGCTTTTGGTTTTGCAGGCTTTTGCTTGGAAGACATAAAAGAATACAGGGTAACGCAGCATGGCTCTAACCAATTCCATACTAGCCGCAACCACACGTGCGAGAACCCCGTCTAGCCTTTTTGCTGCCAACCGTTATTTAGCGCCTGCCTATTTAACGCCTCGGAGCTGCTTGATGCGATCGCGCACCCGCTGTTCTGCTGTTGACTGTCCACTGACTCGGTACAAATCAGCCGCTCGCAGCAGCGAAATGAGACCGCTTCGCGGCTGTCCCTGTTTGATCTGCTCAGTCGCAATATTTTCGTATGTTTCAGGACGCTGGATAGACGTTAGCTGAGGCGTTGGTATGCGGCTTTTGTCAGCAGCTAAAGCAGTGCTAGAAGTAGCATCCACTGCAAATAAGCGACTAGGAAAGGTCGTAAAAATATGACCATCCCAACTGCCAACTCGTCCGACGAAACAGATCGGACCTTCATCGATCTGAAGCCCCCAATCACTACCGTAATTATCGTTGCTGAGCAAAAAGCCTTGCCCAGGTTCCGCGTACCAGTACTTAAAAACCCGATCGGGCGCATCAGGGTGATACAGCGAAACAATCAAGGCGTTGTCAGTATTATTGACAAGCTTAATGGGTCCAACTCTGCCATCAGCTAACCCGGCACTTACGCGCTGTTGATGGGTGCCGGGCTGATAGCTAGATAAACAGCTTTGCGCCGATACTGCGGCTTGAGCGGCAGTAAGCACAATCAACGTTGTCACCGAGCCTAACGCGGTTTCAAGTATTTTCGCGACAGAGCAAGGGGGCTGTAGTAAGCTACCGCGCTGAAAACTCTTTACTTTAAAGAGCATTTGCGAACCCTTTGAAGCGATCGACGGCTAAGAGATGAAGCATCGGCAGGCTTAAAACTACAAATAACTTGGACAGAGCTAATTAATCATCCTCAAATGGCTAAGGTTAAAGCTGACCGCTGCTCACTTTAAGAGATGATTAGTTTGGAGGCGGCTCTACTGAGTCAACCCAATGGAGCGCTTTCTCCTATAGTCCTTCTTTATACAAACTCCGCGATCATTATCAGGATTTTGCTACTTAACTTTAAAGTATTTTTACGCGTATCCCCTACTGCATAGGGCAAATTTTATGCGGTTCTCACTTAGATGAAGTAAACCCTACACTTAACCCTTTAACCCTGCTTGCATTAGCCATACCGTGCTCGGCTGGAGAAAACCCTAAACCACCCACCGCATACTACACAGTTGGGCGACATCCCTAGTTAAACCACAGCCTTACCGTGAATCACAGCCAACCCGTTTTTGAACTTCAGCACGTCAGCCAGCAGTTTGGTCAATTTTCAGCATTGACCGATATCAACTTGCAAATTGCGCCTGGAGAGCGGGTCGCATTGGTTGGCTCTAGCGGTGCCGGGAAGAGTACGCTGATCCGACTGCTGAACGGTACCTTATTGCCGACTGAAGGCGATCTTTGGGTGCTGGGACAAAACCTTCATTCCCTGACCACCCCAAAATTGCGTCGGCTACAACGACAAATTGGCACCGTTTACCAGCAGTTTCATCTGGTAAATAACTTACGGGTAATCCATAACGTCAATGCTGGACATCTGGGGCGTTGGTCTTTTGGCAAAGCACTTCTTTCCTTAGCGGTGCCGCTGGAAGTAGAAACAGCCGCACGCGCACTGGCACAGGTTGGCATTCCCGAAAAAATCTACGATCGCACCGACGAACTTTCAGGGGGGCAGCAGCAACGGGTGGCACTGGCGCGAGTGTTAGTGCAACACCCCTTATTAATTTTGGCAGATGAACCGATCGCCAGCCTGGATCCAGGATTGAGCCGAGAAATTATGACTCTGCTGCGCGAACTGGCTACAACAGGCGATCGCACGCTGGTCGTGAGCTTACATACACCAGAACTTGCCCGCATCTACTGTCAACGGATCGTTGGCTTACGGCAAGGACGCATTGTATTCGATGCCCCCACCGAGCAGGTGACAACCGACATGTTTGAGGCATTGTACCGCCTGGAAGGAAGCGAGACTGGAAGTTCTGGCGACTAAACTCGTGGCTATAGAACCAAAGTCTGCCACCAACTAACTCCTATCTTTATCTTTCAGCCTTTAGCCTTTAGCTTTCACCCCTCATCCCTCATCCCTCATCCCTCACCCCTGATACTGAATCCGGTAAATCCGCCCATTGGCTTCTTCTGTTACTAGCAAGCTCCCATCGGGAAGAGTGAGTAAGCCGACGGGTCTGCCCCACGTATCGGGACCAGATGGATTGACCAGAAAGCCCGTGAGAAAGTCCTCATAGTAGCCCTGGGGACGACCATCCGCTTTGAAGGGCACAAACACAATTTTGTAGCCGGTACCCCGATCGCGATTCCAGGAACCCCGAAAGGCAACAAAAGCACCGTTACGATACTTGGTGGGAAAGGTCTGCCCTTGATAAAATTGAAGTCCCAAAGCGGCAGAATGTGCCTGAAATAGGACATCGGGTGTGCGTGTTTGAGCAACCAGATCGGGGCGAACACTCCGTCCGTTTTGAACGTGATTGGGATCCAGGCGATCGGGCGTTAGATAGGCATAGGGCCAGCCATAAAATTGCCCAGCTTGAAGGCGGGTGAAGTAATCGGGCACCAGATCATCGCCCAGGCTATCGCGCTCATTCACAGTGGCGTAAAGTGCGCCTGTTACAGGGTGAAACGCCAGACCGACGGGGTTACGCAGACCAGACGCAAACGTTTGGCGATCGGAGCCATCTAAATTCATCACCTGCACAGAGGCACGCGGTAAGGGTTCTTCGTTGAGGTTTGATTGGGATCCGATCGAGACATAAAGCTTCGTTTGATCGGGTGAAACCACCACATTGCGCGTCCAGTGCTGATTGTAGCCACCACCGGGCAACGTTGTAATTTTGGTGCCAGTGCCCGTAAGCTGCTCCTGACCTTTGGTGTAGGGAAAGCGTAAAACAGCGGCGGTGTTTCCTAAGAAGAAGGCATTTTTACTGAACGCCATACCGAATGGAATATCGACACCGTTTTGTGATCCGGCAAAGGTTTTTTGGACATCAGCGACGCCATCACCGTTAATATCACGCAGCAGTTGAATGCGATTCTGGCGCGTTTCCGTGACTAAAACATCACCTGTGAGCGTCAACGCTAACCAACGTGGACGGTCTAGCCCCTGAGCAAACACACTCACCACAAAGCCAGCCGGAACGTTAAGCGTCGGCTTTTGTGGAATAGGTAGCACATTAGGCGTTTTCGAGGCGCTGGCACTGGTGTAAGGCTGCGGTAAGTTGCCGGGAGTTAGCCTAATGGGCTGCGGTGATAATGTGCCTGTCTGAATCAAGCTCGCCGCTGGAATGGAGGTGGCTTTCGTTTTTTTCTGCTCGATCGCTACAGGACTGGCAGTCGCTTCTGATGGGGTAGTGGAGTCAGCACGCGAGGTGTCAGGCGCACGGCAGGCAACCAGGGTCAAGCTCAGTAACATCAAAAATGACAAACGATGCATGGCAGGGTTGGCGCAACAACTAACGACCACGCTAACGAATGTTTTTAAGCATTGACCTTGCACTCTAGAAAGATTGTTGAGCGTTATTGTGTCAGCACGATCGCCACGCTGAAAGCCGTTGTTCTGATCGGTTTGCCATCCCAGAAAGGGGAAAAGCATACAACGCAACAGCGCAACATCTGGTTATGGACAGTCTTGACCTTCAGTAAACGTTAGCGATTGACAGGCATAGCACAATCGAGAACACAGTTTGACCAACATTCAACGCTTAACCGCCCTTCAACGATTGAGGCACCGACAAGCGGTGCCCCTACCAGATAAAAGTTAACGTGAAACGGCTCTACCGACCTTTGCTGCTATCTTCTAACACCTGACGGACAGCCGTTCCGGGCGTGTAGCCATAGCCAAAAGCTGCTTGTTGACTGTCATCTAAAACACGAGGAGTCACAATGACGATCACTTCCTGCCGCTGGTTGGAACGGTTTGTGCGGCGGAACAGTGCTCCCAGGATCGGAATATCG
>JBBSHC010000081.1:0-8968 GCA_038253425.1 Leptolyngbyales cyanobacterium
GTTTGAGTGGCGATCGCCTGTAGCGTTTCCAGCGGAATCTGGTAAAAGTATTGACGACGGAAGTGTTCTTCGTTTACTGCGATCGCAAACTGTTCAAAAGCAGTCGTCAGTTGATCGTCCTGTTCGGCTAACGGCGCTTGCCAGAGGATGTGAAAGGCATGGTCAGCGTAACGGAGAGCAAAACCCAGGTGTTCTAGCGTTTTGCAGCCCAGTTTGAAAGCACGATTGCCAATGCCTAGCTTATTTAGTAATTGAGTACGGGTCGCAGTTTCTTGGGTACGGCTCAAATATTTGGCGATGCCAACCAGTTGTTGCCAGATAGCCCTCGGCGAGATGAGGGACGGTGGCGGATAGGCGATCGCTAGCGATCGCTGTTCTTGCACAGCACGCCGAAACCAAACCTGTAAGTCGGTCCAACTCGTCGGACATTGCTGCACGATGAGGGGAGGCAGCGAGCTTGCAGTTTGATGCGTCTCTTGCTTTAGTCTCCTGGTTTCTTCGTCAATGTTTAACCCTCGCCAATCGAAAATCCACTCGCTCTGTCCCACGATCGACGGCACGGCTGATGCACAGGGACGCACGGCAACGAGACGGATTTCGTAGCGTTTTTGGTAGGCGTTAAAATCAAGCTCCGCGATCGCATCACAGCGACCCTTGGGCACATCATCCTGGTAATGCTCCCACCAAAGACCCGGAAACCCGTTGGGAGTAGAGTCATCGCGAATGTCAAATTCAGTTTTGATGTAACGAACCTTTCCCCCTTTCCAGTCTTTGATATTTTTGTTGCGAACCTGGTCAAACCAGCAGTTTGGCAGCAGCAGTTTTGGCACTGGATTGCCCATGCCATAGGGTTCTAATAACTTTAGCTCCTGAAATAGCTCCTTCCCCAATGCTGCCACCGTCACCGTTAGATCTGCTTGTACTCTTGGCTGCATGACCAGATCAGACGATCGCCGCAACTGTTGATTAATCGCCTCTGTAAACAGCGGGATATTTGCCACCGAAAGGCTCAGCCCCGCCGCGTAAGGATGCCCCCCAAACCGATGCAGTAAGTGTGCCTGGTCTTGCACCAGTTGATAGAGGTCAATGTTGTTAACAGAACGCGCAGAGCCACGGGCGAGAGACAGATGCGAGGGGGGTATGTGTGACTGAGTTAACTCTGGCTCCTGTATACCTTCTAGCGCCTGACTGCCGTCTAATGCGTTACCGACTTCCGTACTCAACAAAATCGTCGGTCGCCCATATTCCTGGGCAATCTGCCCTGCAACGAGACCCAAAACGCCAGGGTGCCACTGGTCATCGGCTACAACAATGACGCTGGTAGTAGACAGATCAAGCTGAGCGAGGCGGGTTTTGACCTGCTGCACCACTTCTTTTTGCAGGGCTTTACGGCGCGTGTTTGCCAGTTCCGTCGCTTCTGCCAGGTGATTACAAAGATGGGCATCCTGACTGGTAAGCAACTCCACACAGAAATGGGCATCGCCCTGAATGCGGCTGACAGCATTGATACGCGGACCCAGGCCAAAGGAAATATCAGTCGGGCGATCGCCGCTGCGTTGACACAATTCCAGCAACCTGGTAACGCCGGGTCGCGTGGCAGTGAGCGGATTCGACTGTTTTTGCAACTGCTCAATACCAAGCTGCGCCAGGTAGCGGCAATCGTCTTTGAGTTCCACTAAATCGGCAATCAGACCGATCGCAACTAAATCTAACAAGGCGGTTAAGGGTTTATGCGGCACCGCTGGCAGCGTCTCGTACAGCGCTTCCACCAGCTTGTAGGCAACCGCGACACCAGATAATTTTGCTAGGGGATGGTCAGCAGGCAAAGACCGGGGATTGACGATCGCAGTCACAGGTGGACGCGCCTTTGGCAACGTATGATGATCCGTCACAATCACATCCATACCTAAACTGCGGGCATACTCGATTTCTGCCAAATTGGTGCTGCCCGTATCACAGGTGACAATTAAACGACACTGCTTGACGTGCAATGTATCAATGCCCTGCCGCGACAGCCCGTGTGATTCTGTCAGCCGATTGGGAATGTAGTAAAACAGCGTTTGGTGTGGCATAAAGAACTGTCCCAGTCCATCCCACAGCACAGCGGTTGCAGTGACACCATCGGCGTCAAAGTCGCCCCAGATTGCCACCACATCTTGCTGAGTACGTGCCTGTTGCAAACGCTCTACTGCCCATTGCATTTCTTGCCCAAAGGCAAAGGGGCTAGCAGGTTGGTAATTGTTTGCCTTGAGAAAACCCGCCAGTTGCTCCAACGTTTGAATACCACGTTGCCACAGTAATTGGGCAGCATACTGCCCAGGAGCCGGGTTTTGTTCAGAGAGAGGAACCGCATAACGGCTGACTGCCTGCACAAACCAAGCAGGCGGCGTAACATTCAGTTGCTGCCACTGAACGGTGGAGTCAGACATGGGCTGGCGGTGGTGAAGTGTAGCGGGTACCCTTGTACCATCTTACAGGGGGCGACAGCGAGACGGGCACGAATGAGGCGTCAACAGCCTTAAATTAGCGAATCTATCAAATTAGGGAAACCCTAACGTATCCAGTCAGATACCGCTTGCTGCCGTTGGTTGCTTTGTAAGAGCAAAAGCCTTTCGAGTCCACACTCGCATGACAAGTATTTTTCACTGCCTGGAAATCGATGATTAGCTCAGTTTGACCAGCGTGAAACAGAAACAACGAAACTAGACAAAAAAAAGGGAGCAGTTCTGCTCCCTCAACCTCTCATGTAAATCTAGAAAGCGTTCTACAGATGTGGCTCCTACCTACAGACAATGTTTGCCTGCGCTCGTTGCTCAGTAGGTTTACCACCCGTCTGAGTTATCTTTCTCTAAATAGTGTAGCCTTTGGTGGACGATTCTCAGTAAAGTCACGGTCTAGTTGAGTCAAGTTTAGATGAAGACCGAGGACAGCCACCTCAGCACCTGGATACTGCATCTCAAACAATTTACGTAACTCACCCTAACCAATCCGGAAGAGCTAGCGACTGCGTTCTGTGCGAACAAAGCCACAAGCGATCGCGGTTCAAAGACCGTGTTGAAAAGGCACCTGATTACAGCAGTGATCGGCTTTTCGCTAACCACTGATCACTACACCAAACCTTAGCGACGCAGAAACTCAGCAATCTTTGCGACGGCTGTTTCTAAAAGGGCAGGTTCGTGAACCAGGGCAAACCGCACATAGCCTTCACCCGCTTTGCCAAAACCCGCCCCTGGCGAGGCAGCGACACCCGTAGCTTCGACGAGTTGAGTGCAGAACGACACAGAACTGGCAGTCCACGGTTCAGGCAGTTTCGCCCAGACATACATGGTGGCAGGAGGCAGGGGCACATGCCAGCCACACTGATGCAGCGCGTTGACAAACGCATCACGACGCTGGCGAAATGTGTCTACACCTACATTGACACTTGCTTGAGGTCCTGTGAGGGCTGCGATCGCGCCATTCAAAATCCCCCGATACTGATTAAAGTCCACGGCTGCTTTGACCTGTCGCAACGCGCGGATCAGCTCAGCATTGCCGATCGCATACCCAACACGGAAACCACCCATGTTGTAGGACTTGGACATGGTAAAAAACTCAATCGAAACTGTTTTGTTTGGATCGGCTTGCAGCACAGAGGGCGGCTGAACGCCATCAAACACAAAATCGGGATACGGGAAGTCATGCACCAACACCAGATCATGCTGCTGACAAAAGGCAACGGCATCCTGGAAAAACGACAGGTGCGCGATCGCCGTGGTGGGATTGTGGGGATAGCTCAGCACCATCAGCCGCGACTGCGCCAGCACATGGGTTGGAATGTCTTCAAACACGGGCAAAAAGCCATGCTTGGCTCGCAGCGGCATCAGGTAAATTTGCCCACTTGCCAGATAAACGCCCCCCGCATGAGACGGGTAGCCAGGGTCTTGCAGTAGCGCAAAATCACCTGGATTCAAAAGCGCCAGCGGTAAATGTGCCGTACCTTCCTGGGAACCAATCAGCGGTAAAACCTCGGTTTCAGGGTCAACCGCCACACCAAACTTTTGAGTGTACCAGGTAGCAGCAGCTTGCCGAAATGCCTGCGTCCCGTGAAACAGCAGATAGCCGTGCGTACTGGGATCGGGAAGGGATTGAGCGATCGCCTCCAGCACGTGGGGCTGGGCAGGCAAATCAGACGACCCCAACGATAGGTCAATCAGCGACTGTCCAGCAGCTCTGGCTCTCGCCTTTGCCTGATCCATATCAGCGAACACATTTGACTGGAGCGGTTTAAGACGGTTGGCAAATTGCATGGCAGTTAGCGTTCAGCCATCAGCAGTTAGCGTTCGGCTTGAAACAGAAGCAAATAGGTTGGCTATCTCAGTTTACCGCGTTGGGCGAACTTGCCAGCGACCCAGCCCTTGCACCAGTGCAGAACTCTGCCAGATCAGGACTAGCCTAAATAAGGACTCAGAAAGTCCTCTAGCTTCTGCTTACTAATTGCCCCTTCTGTTGCTTCGAGCATGTCTCCTGCTTGAAACAGTCGGAAGGCAGGCACGCCCTCAATCTTGTACTGTGCTACAGCAGCCGGATTGGGATCGACTTCCATTTTGACAACCTTGAGGCGATCGCTATAGGTCGTCGCCAATCCACCCACAACCCCTGTCATCAAGCGACAAGGTCCGCACCACGCTGCCCAGAAATACACCAAAACGGGCTGAGTTGCCTGCAAGACCTCTGTTTCAAACTCAGCGTCCGAAATTGTTACTACGCTACTCATACCCGGTTTCACAACTACGTGACAAAAAATCAAGCCTCCGCTATTTTGACGTGTTTTGCGGCGCAACGGCAAACGAGAAAGGCTGGAGTCCTAAGGCTAAAGTCTCAAGGCTGAAGGATAAAACAGTTTAGCCTTGGGCGTTGCTTAATCTTGGTATGAATTCGCCCCCTAGCCCCCAATCCTGAGGGAACCAAACCGTTCAAAGTCCCCCATTTTTGGGGGATTTAGGGGGCTGGTAAGAGTGCAATCACTCAACAATTCATACTTTCATTCAGCAACGCCTAGCCTTGAGCCTTCATCCTTTAGCCTTTCTTCTTACAACTGATCCAGCTTTGTCTTGAGCGCTTCTAGTTCGTCATCCACAGCGGGATCACTCGCTGCCGTCGAAGGTGCTTTGGCAGTCGTCGGCTCTGTGGTCGCCGTACCCGGAAGCTGGGCTTGATTTTGAGCAGTTGCCGGACCCAAAAGTTGCGCCTTCATTGCTGCCAGTTCATCATCGACATTATCACCCGATTCCAGCAGGGCAAACTGACTTTCCAAATCGGCACCTGCGAGTTCGGCTGCTGCCTGTGATCGCGCTTCCATTTGCAGCACTTTATCTTCCATCCGTTCAAAGGCACCCATAGCGCTGCCCGTACCAAGCCGACCAACGGTGCTTTGCAGTTGCTCATTGGCTTTAGCCGCACTCGCCCGTGCCTTGAGCATGTCTTTTTTGGTCTTGGCTTCCGAAATTTTGCCTTCTAGCGCAATCAGGTTGCGCTTCAGGGTATCAACCATCGTCACTTGCTGGTCGAGTTGCCCTTTAAGAGCCGCTGCTGTTTCGCTATTTGTCTTCTTGCGAACGAGGGCTTCCCGTGCCAGGTTTTCATCCCCTTTTTGCAGGGCAAGCTGCGCCCGTTGCTGCCAATTGTTTGCCTCGGTTTGAGCCTGGTTGTGCTGCTGCTGAGAGCGCTTTTGACTGGCGATCGCGCTGGCAACTGCCTGCCGCAACTGCACCAGGTCTTCCTGCATGTCAATCACAGTCTGCTCAAGAATCTTTTCGGGGTCTTCCGCCTTGCTGACCACATCGTTCAGATTGGCTCTCACTACCCGGCTAACACGGTCAAATAATCCCATGACGTTCTTTCCTTTCAGCGGTATACGAGGTTAGCAATGCAGGTTGAGACGTTCACCTGTTGATCGCTCAGTCAAACATGACAATGTATGCAATGACTATCTAATAACTTCTGCGGTCAAGCACTCCAGTACGGATTAAACAGAACCAGTACAGATCAAATATAAATAGCCTCGACTCCAGTGTAGAAACTCTCAGCCCCGATCGCGTAGATCTCCACGGATTTTTTTCGGAGGCGCGATCGGCAACAAGCCCAGAAGATTACCATAGCAGTAAGCCTCTGAAGCGTGAGAGCCATCACCCCCCGTACAAAGCAGTACAAGAAATGGTACAAACACCCGCAAAATCCCTGACGCTAGAGGCATTTCTGCAACTGCCAGAAACCAAGCCTGCCAGCGAATACATTGACGGTCAGATCATTCAAAAGCCGATGCCACAGGGAGAACACAGCGCGATTCAAGGTGAAGCTGTCACGACGATCAATGCAGTGACGAAGCCCCAAAAAATTGCCAGGGCATTTCCAGAGTTGCGCTGTACCTTTGGCGGACGATCAACCGTCCCAGACATCTCTGTATTCCTTTGGCATCGGATTCCGCGCAAAAAAGATGGCGGCGTTGCAAATGTCTTTAGCATTGCCCCGGATTGGACGATCGAGATCCTCTCACCAAGTCAGAACCAAACAAAAGTTACGCGCAACATTCTGCACTGCCTAACACACGGTACGCAGTTAGGCTGGCTGATCGATCCTAAAGAGCGATCAATTCTGGTTTACACGCCACCGAATCAGGTAGCCTTGTTTGACATGCTAGACGACCGCTTACCTGTACCAGAATTTGCCGCCGCATTGCAAGCCACTGTTCGTACCGTCTTTGATTGGCTGCTGGAGTAGCATTACCCCAAATTGGTCTTACTAAGCGTAGGCATGCCTAGAAATTGGCATGATTTTCATTTGCCGCTTTCAGTCGCGCCAACACTTCGTTAACGGGAATAGCACCCAGTTCACCAGCGGCACGGGTGCGGATACTCAACGCATTGGCTTCCACTTCCTTCGCACCAATGACTGCCATCACGGGAATTTTATCTTTTTCAGCATTGCGGATGAGTTTGCCCAGGCGATCGCCGCTCGTATCGACCTCTGCACGCAGACCGATCGCCAGCATTTGACTCACCACCTGTTTCGCAAACGGAAGCTGCTCTTCACTCACAGCCAGCAGGCGCACCTGAATGGGAGCCAGCCACAGGGGAAAATCGCCTGCGTACTCTTCAATCAGAATGCCGATCAGTCGTTCTAGCGAACCAAACGGCGCACGGTGAATCATCACAGGACGCTTGCGAGTGCCGTCTTCCGCCACATACTCCAGGTCAAAGCGCTCAGGCAAGATGTAATCCACCTGCACCGTACCCAACTGCCATTCACGATCGAGCACATCCTGGAAAATGAAGTCCAGCTTCGGACCGTAAAACGCTGCTTCGCCAATGCCTTCAAAGTGATCCATCCCCAGCGTTTCCACCGCACGGCGGATGGCACCCTGAGCTTTGTCCCAGGCCTCATCAGAGCCAATGTACTTATCAGAATCGGGATCGCGGAAGCTCAGACGCGCTTTAAAGTTTTTCAGTTGCAGACTCTTAAACACAGACAGAATCAAATCCACCACGCTCAAGAACTCAGCATCCAACTGTTCGGGCGTGACAAACAGGTGAGAATCATCGACGGTAAAGCCGCGCACCCTGGTCAAGCCACCCAGTTCACCCGATTGCTCGTAACGGTAGACAGTGCCAAACTCTGCCAAGCGCATAGGCAATTCTCTATAGGAGCGCAGTTCACTCTTATAGATTTGAATATGGAAGGGACAGTTCATGGGCTTCATCACAAAACCCTGCTCCAGCGCCGCCGCCGCTTCATCCTCTGCCATCAGCGGAAACATATCTTCCTTGTACTTCTGCCAATGCCCAGAGGTCTTGAACAGATCGACACGAGAAATGTGCGGTGTAACGACGGATAGATAGCCCCGTTTAAGCTGTTCTTTTTGCAGAAACTCTTGGAGGATCGATCGCAGGATGGTGCCTTTCGGTGTCCACAGCGGCAAACCGGGACCCACGGAGTCTGAGAAAATGAATAACCCCAGTTCTTTACCCAACTTGCGGTGGTCGCGCTTCAGGGCTTCTTCTTTGCGGCGCTTGTACTCTGCTAGTTGTGCGGGGGTTTCCCAGGCAGTACCGTAGATGCGCTGGAGTTGGGCTTTGGTTTCATCACCGCGCCAGTAGGCTCCGGCAACGCTTTCCAATTCGATCGCGTCAGGATTTAGGTCAGCCGTACTCTCCACGTGTGGACCCGCGCACAAATCCCACCACTGATCGCCCAAATGGTACAGCGTAATCGGTTCTTGCAAACCTTCCAGAATTTCCAGCTTGTAAGGTTCCTTGATCGCCTGAATGCGCTGCTCGGCATCTTCCCGACTCACCTCTTCGCGAATGACAGGCAATTTGCGGTTGATGATCTTCGTCATCTCCTTCTTAATTGCCTTGAGATCCTTCTCAGTGAACGGCTCTGGACTATCAAAGTCATAGTAAAAGCCCGTTTCAATCGAGGGTCCGATCGTCACCTGCGCCTTCGGAAACAGCTTTTGCACTGCCATCGCCATGACATGAGAAGCCGTATGGCGAATCTTTTGCAATGATTCAGATTCGCTCGTACGAGGCAAATAAATTTTCTCTGGTTGATCGGACAAAGGTGCTGCGACAGACATGGAGGATGACACTAAATAAACGTCAGAAACGGGATGGCGCGTAGATTACCAACGCTGAACTCTAGCCGTTAGATCACTCTACGCTTTGCATCATAACGTTTGAGCGTCAAGGCATTGACAAAGCAGAAAGCCATCTAGACTTCAAACAGGTTGAATTTTTGTCAACGTTAGTGCCTATCAACCGATTTCAGCATTGATGACAGCGTGAATCTCTATTTTATAGCCATCGCCATTCTGGTGAGGGCTGGGTGCAGCGATTAGCTTGATTGTCAAGCTAAATTGCTTGCCTTCGCTCAACTTGTGGCGGTTGAGTAGCGGTTGAGGGCGACTGCCAAGGCTTGGCATCTCTGA
>JBBSHC010000082.1:0-8959 GCA_038253425.1 Leptolyngbyales cyanobacterium
AAAAATCGGCAAGCAGAGATGTATCAGTCGTTTGAGTCAATTTCAATAATGAAGTCACTGGGTTCAATCCTCACTAGCTGCGGAAAAACAATCGGTCTTGCACGTAAGACAATTTGAAGTCGCTCTTTCTGTTACTTTTCGTAATATAGCATTTGCGTCAAGTATGCTTGTCGTCAAAAGCAGCCATATCATCCTGTAGTTATACTTATGCTGTCTGTAGCTGTAAAGACACTTATAGAAACAGAAGGC
Source organism: Leptolyngbyales cyanobacterium (assembly GCA_038253425.1). GTDB lineage: Bacteria > Cyanobacteriota > Cyanobacteriia > Leptolyngbyales > Leptolyngbyaceae > Stenomitos. Next base: position 250 of record JBBSHC010000082.1, read on the forward strand.
AAGACTCAAGCAGCATTTTCTATCAAGGCTACAGCGTTTCTTACAAGACTATATGCATTGTTCTAGCAAACTGCTCGTCCACGAGCTACTCCCCTAAGGGGGAATTTGTGCACGTTTGGCGCACGGTAATCATTATATATTTTTGTGATCGGTTGTGTCACTTTTCTACAGCAGGTTTTCTGCAAAACCCAGTTATCGCTATAGATTTCATTTCGCAAAGAGATAAGTAGGTAGCCACAATTAATTGTGAGGGAGGGGTTTGGGGGCGTTGCCCCCAGGCAGGGGGTTCCACCCCCTCCACCCCCAACATCATCTTCAATCTAACTACGCCCAGTACCTTATGAGCCATTCAAGCAAGCATCAATCGGTTGAAAGCTCGTGTGAACTCAGCAACGACCTTAGCCACTGGTTGAAACGCTTGCAGCCAGTTCAGTGGAAGGAATAGGCGGTTGTCACGCTTTCTTTTGATGCCATTTATGCCATCTTTTATGACACCTAATGGTTAACCGCTCGCCCTTCTCGATCGCGGTAGCCATTGAGATCAATCGGTTTGTGTCCGTCAACCGCTAGCTCATCTTCATTCAGCCAAAACTTAAGGTCGCGTCCTTCCACTACAATCTCGCCCAAAGCGGTTGTGATGTACAGTTTCCCTTGACGAAACCGTAGCACCTGCCTGAGATCGGGGTTAAATGCCCTACCGTCTAATGTTTCGCGGCTGACCGATGGGTTTGGTACTACAGCGGCTGGTACTGCCGCAACAGAAGCAGAGCTTGCCACACTCAATGCTCTGGTCGATTGGTTCAAGCTGGCAGGTGCTGGACACGTTAAAGGTCTGGCAGCACTAGCGGGTAACGGTGCAGACTGGCGGCTCAGCCAAACAATCCGTTCACTGCCTTGAAACGCAACCTCTGTGGCGAGAGTTGCAACAAACAGGTTACTGTCACTGCATACAATGTTACGAACGGGATACCAGGTGTTGCGCGCAAAGATGAGTAACTCGATCTGAATGCTGTAGGGGTTACTTTGGCGAGTATTTTTCCACCACTCTTTCCACAGGGCTCTGGCTTCCGTGTAGTTCACCTGGTAGCCCGCTGGAATTTCGCTCTTCTGGTACTGCTCAAATTCAGCTTGGTCAGCCATGCCCGTTGGAATGACATGGCACTTCAGCAGGATTTGATGGATCAGCTCGGTGTAGTCCGATTTTTGCCGCAGCAGCACGACTGAGCGATCGCCAACTTTTTTGATGGCAGCGATTAAGCCACCCCGTTTTGCCAGCAGTTGTGTGGATTGAAAGGCAGATTCTACCCGCAGGTTTTGGTTTGCCGCTAATGTGACTTCACCGTTCACAAATTGCTGGATTAGAGTTTCATCATCAAGTGTGTGCATGGCTCAAAAGACGCAGTGAGTAGTAGCAAGTGCTTCAGAGTCCGTTCCAGTGAAAGGCTTTCCTGGAGCAGAGCTTTTATGGAAAACAAGATTGAAGCGTGCGATCGCCAATCAAAACGGCAGATGCCGTTCGGTTACTTTGAAGAGAGACAGCTTCTGCCGATGAGTAACCCTGGCTTCAGGAGCGAAAAGCAGGTCGGCTAAAAGCAGCTTTGTAATGACTCGATGTTTGGTTGGTTGGCGAACGATTCCTTACGTTCAGCGGTACGAGCACCGAGTATGAACGTTGGAGTCGTGAGACAGTGTTTAACTTTTTTGCTGGCGGGGTCTATCAGAGGGGCGTTGTGGCTGGAAGACTCACCAGTATTAAGGTTTCTGCCTGAAATCTATGCTTAGGATTGTCGTCTGGGAAGATGCACTGGGCGAAGAACAACTGGCTTACTAAATTGTTCCCCACATCTGTTGATCATAAAAGCTTGCAGTAGGCTCAAATGCATCTTTATTCAGTCTTTGAAAAGGCTTCTAGATTTCTGAGCTAGAGATGAAGTTGTAAGTCAAATGTGCAAAGTTGGCGTTTAAAGCGTTGAATTAAAGCGGTTTTCAGTTGGGTGCAAGGAGCTTTGAGTGAACGCTCACTGCTGAACGCTCACTCAAAGCTCCTTGCTGATCGCCTGTGGCTTACAGATTTGAACATCGCTGTAGCAGGATTGTGTAGCCGTGGAACCTGTTGCCGTTGAGCCTGTTGGAGCGATCGCTTAGCCCAGGTAGGCTTGCTTAACGCGATCGTCTTTAAGTAATTGGGCAGCTTCTCCGGTGAGCGTAATGCGTCCGGCTTCTAAGACATAGCCTCGATCGGCGTACTGAAGAGCAAGGTTAGCGTTTTGCTCTACCAGCAGGATTGTCACGCCTGTGTTGTGCAGATTTTGAATGATGGTGAAGATTTCGCGAACGATCGCGGGTGCTAAGCCTAAGCTGGGTTCGTCTAGCAGTAACAGTTTAGGGCGGCTCATGAGGGCGCGGGCGATCGCTAACATTTGCTGTTCACCGCCGCTAAGGGTGCCTGCTAGTTGATGACGCCGTTCAGCTAACCGAGGGAAGGTGAGAAACTGTTGCTCTATGTCGGACTTGATGCCGAGGCGATCGCTGCGAGTATAAGCGCCCAATTGCAGATTATCTAGCACTGTCTGCCGTGCCAAAATTCTGCGCCCTTCGGGGCTGTGAGCGATGCCCAGTTTGACCACAGTATGGGCACGCTGTCGGGTGATGGGTTGCCCGTTGTAGATAATCTGACCGCTACGGATGCCAATGATGCGGGAGATGGCTCTTAGCGTGGTAGTTTTGCCAGCACCGTTTGCGCCGATTAAGGTGACAACTTCTCCAGCGTGAATCACTAAATCGATCGCCTGCAATGCCTGAATGCCGCCATAGTTCATGCTGAGCGCTTGAATGTCGAGTAAAGGGGAGGACATGGAATGATTACTCGGCTCCAAGATAGGCTTCGATGACGGCTGGATCATTTCTGACAGTGGCGGGATCGCCCAAGGCAATGAGTTGTCCAAAATCGAGGACGGCGATGCGATCGCACAAGCCCATCACAAGCGGGACGTGATGTTCAATGAGCAAGACGGTCAAATCAAACTGAGTGCGGATTTGCCGGATGAAGTCACTTAACTGGTGTTTTTCGGTGGGATTCATGCCTGCGGCAGGTTCATCAAGTAACAAAATGGTTGGCTGTAGTGCCAGAGCACGGGCAATTTCCAGCCTTCGTTGATTGCCATAGGCAAAATTTTGGGCTTTTTCAGCCGCGCGATCACTCAGTCCAACCAGTTCTAAAAGCTCCAGTGCCCGTTGTCGGATGTGTCGTTCTTCTTGAGGCGCAGGTGGCAATCCCAATACACCTGTAACGACACCGCTGCACGTGTGTACATGCTGAGCAATCATGATATTTTCCAGCGCGGTGAGATCGCCAAATAAGCGGATGTTTTGAAAGGTACGGGCAATGCCTTTGCCTGCAATTTGATAGGGTCGCAGTCGGGAAATGGAGGCGTTCTGATAAACCATGTCACCACTGGACGGGCGGATAAGCCCTGTAATCAGGTTGAACAACGTCGTTTTTCCGGCTCCATTGGGACCAATTAACCCAAAAATCTCGCCTTGACCAACGGTAAACGAAACGTTGTTCACTGCGATCAAGCCACCAAAGCGGCGGGTTAGCCCTTGAGCAGCTAACAGAACACGATCGCAAGAGTCAGACGTGGCAGCAGTCAGTTGCGGTTGGGACATGGAGAAAGGAACGATCGCGACAGGATTCTGTAACCTCAGTTTCACCATTTAAGCAGTAAGACGGCGATCGTCACGGCTCGATTTTTGTCGCTAAAGATTCCGTGCAAAATGGTGGCTGGTGATTTCCATGCGTTGCCGCAAATAAAAGCGATGGGCAGCAAAGCGTTGCACTCCTGAGTCAAGGCTCAATTGCTGGCAATTGTGAGCTTTAGCATAGCCAATTAACCAATGAAAAAGGGTTTCGCCGTAGCCTTGGGCGCGATCGCACGATCGTGTGACCAGATCATCTACATACAAAAAATTGCCCCAGGCAAGACACTCCGATCGACGAAAGCCAGCGATCGCACGGATCTCACCATCTGCTTCGAGATATGCCAACCGATACCCCTGCTGCTCTTGTCGCCGTACCTGTTGCCCAAAGGTAGATAGCTCCAGATGGGGACGCAGTTCAAGCATGACAGGAAAACAGCGATCGAGGTCGGCATCTGATTCTGCTAACGCAATGTGATTCATTTAAGCTCTTTGACTAGATCTGCGCCGTTTCAAGGCATTGGGAGTAACCAATCCCTGCGGAAAAAAGACAGAGCCAAACACAATGAGCAACCCAAAGATAATCAGGCGACCATCACGCAGAAATTGGGCAAACCAGAGTGGCAGCCCTGGTGTATCAGCCGCAGCGCGCAAAATTTCTGGTAAAGCCGTAAAAAGCATACCGCCGACAACGGGACCAAACACAGTTCTGGAGCCACCAATGAGCACGAACGTGAGGTAGATAATGCTGGCATCGAAGGTGCCCTGACGTGCATTCCAGGTATTGAGAAAGTGAGCACTAACGGCACCTGCAACACCAGCCAGCACCGCACCCAGCGTAAAGGCAAGAACCTTGTAGTAAGTCGGATTAATACCCATGGCATCGGCAGCAAGTTCATCTTCACGAATGGCAATAAAGGCACGACCAACGCGGATATTTTCCAGTCGATAGACAAAGGCAATGCTGATTGCCAGCAGTGGTAGGACAATCCACAAATACTCGATCGGCGTCTGAAAGGGTTGAGGAATGCCAAAAATGCCGACAGCACCTCCTGTAATCTCTAAGTTAAGGGCAAGGATGCGAAGAATTTCAACAAAGGCTATAGTAGCGATCGCGAGATAAATTCCCCGCAAGCGTAACGCTGGAATCCCAACCAGAAGCCCCACAACTCCACAGGTAATACCTGCAAGCAGCATTTCCAGCAGCAGCAACGGCACGGGAAACGGATTGCCCTCAAGCTTAAAGACTTGAGTAGACAAAATGGCGGCAATGTAGCCTCCCAGCGCATAAAACCCTGGACTTGCCAGCGATAGCTGCCCTGCCATTAAAGGGAGGTAGAGCGATAGCCCCAGCATTGCCCCCAGCAGCATAGACACAATGAGAAAGCCGTAGGTGGAGAAAAAGTCGAGCATTACCTGGATGTTGCCTTAATAATCTTCCTCATCATTGCGCTGAAAATTGGAAAAACCCAGCAGTGGTTGTGCGATCGCTGTCCCCAAAATGCCCAACCCAACACTAAACGCCAGGACAACGCCCACTGGTACAGCGATCGACTGAAACCCCAGAAACTTTAAAGAAACAGGACTAAAGTTTTGAATGGCAAGAATGGCGATCGCGCCGATCCAGCCAGTCAAGATAAGTGAAGTCAGTAAGACAGCTAGAGTCTTCATGGGTTAAGGGATGGAGAGCAAAGAAACAGCACTCAAGCCTGAGTCGATCGCTCATTTTTACATCAGCAACGTTTACAGAGTCGCAATCCAGCCACATCTGTCGTCTAAAGCAAATCATGCCCGAATCGAGGCACACAAGGAAAGACTGACTCTCCTCCATCATATTGTCATACTGCTTAGCTCTAGCTGTGCCAACCCTGCAAGGCGCTCTAGTCGCAACAAAAAGACCACCAATCTGTTGGGTGGTCTAAGGCAGCAATTCGGGCTATCCCTCCTGCGGTGATGAGTCTGGTACGCGCTAAGCCGCCACTTTGGGTTAGATAAGCAAGTACCTCAACACACACGTCCTGCAATGAAACGTAGCCGCCGTGAGTCTTTACTCGTCAGGACACTTGTGCAAAGGTCAGAACGTAGAGTAGGGCAAGCTTTCTCACAGGAACAACCGCTGCTAACAACCTAAAAGCGCACTCCTCGCTTGTGTAATGAAGCAAGCAGTTGTGGTCTAACCTGCTTTACCCACAAGTCAAAATCAAATTCGTGGGCATTAGTGCCAGCAGCTTCAGAAGACTTGATTGGTTGGTTCTCCACTTTGCTTTTCATAAATTTCTTGATCAGAGCTATAACTACTTTGAAACACAATCTGAGGCGCACGCCTATACCCTGAGACGGAATACGAGCCGGAAGATGCGATTAATGCAATGTAAAAATGCATTTTTGGCATGACTCGTTTCGTCGGCATCAGTTTCTGGCGATCGAGAAAACTTCTGTAGCTTTAAGTACAAGATTAAATCTAAATGATCAAAAGCGGCTTTGCAGTAAAGCGTCAATGAAGTTTCAATAAATTCAGAAAAACTAGACAAGCCATACTGAGTTGCCTTCTCCAGGTCGAGAGCGGTTTAAGCCGAGCGGATTGCCAGTCTCGCTCACGGAGTCACGCATACACCCGTTCTGCGGTGGGCGCGTTGACAGCGATCGGGGCTAAGAGCAGATGATGCAGGTGATAACGAAACGCTGGGTCTAAATAACGTTGCCTTATAGACTCCCAGTTGGACAGCGCCTCGACTTCTGTTTGTTTGACTGCGGCTTTGAGAGCGGTCACCTTCTTAGACTTAGGCAAATGCTGGTCGAGCAGTGCTTGCAAAACTTCACTGTCTTGCACCGTTCCTAACATGGATTGGATCGCTTTGATGTCTTCAATCCACGACTGGAAGCTTTCGCTGTAGAACGGTGCAAAAAATTCCGCCTGATAGCGTACATGCTTGCAAGCTTTACGCAGGTCGTGTAGCACGTCATTTGAGGCACCCGCATCCTTTTCGGGCTGTATCAACCAACCGGGATGAAGCAGCAAAGTAGAAACGATCGGACTCAGTAGATCAGGAATCAAGGGCTGCAAGAGTTGGCTTGCTAGAGACGTATAACGAGGATGATCAAGCCACGCTTCGTAACCATCCTTTAAATCTTGATAGCGCGATCGTGTTAGTGCGTCCACGACATCAGCTAATGCTTCTCGCCGCTCTTGCTGGAGATGAGTAATGACGGTATCCAGCGATCGTTGGTCAGCTTTGTCTAAGCAGGGACGATAACGCGTTTGCAGACTTGCCGTTTGTACATCCAGATCGCGCAATCTGCCCAGCACCTTTGCAAGGGAACCAATCCGTTTTGCAGTGGCGGCTTTTGGTAGCTCAATCACATGATCAAACACCTGGAGGGCTGTACGCAATTTACGCGTGCTCACCCGCATACGATGGAGATGTTCTGGGTTTCTATCCGCTATCACCTTTTTCTCGTGCTTTACGACATTGCGGTACTGCTCGTCAATGACGGTGTGAGCATACTCGCCTAGTGTTAACGCAGAGTTGATGGTAGATGTAGCGGTTGATGCCTGTTGTTTGATTGTTTTCATAGCGGTTGGTTCAGCAGCGTAAACTGACTGAGTTCGTTTCGCGATCGCAGGTAATGACAACTGTTTACCAATGACGTATCGATTCCAATTGTGTGTAAATGGCTTCCAATCGCCCTGCCAGAAATGCTGATAGGCTTGGCTAGATACATTTAAACTTGACGTTACATAACCCTGCTTTCAATTAGCTTCCGATGTGTTAGCAATACGGGAACGTTTTTGTCAGGGTACATGTACTGCCTGCACCCCAATCCATCCAGAGTAGCGAGACCAGCGAACAATCTACTCAGGGCAAGCCGCTTTTGCTTGCAAAACTTAACAATTTTCTCGCCTATTCATCGAGTTAGTCATCATTAAGTACGTTCAAAAGCGGGCGAAAGCAAGGTGAACCCAACCGTTTCTTCGTTGCAGATGACCAGGAAATTGCCTGACATCAGTAATCGCGTCTCATTCTATTGCTACCGCTTAACTGTAAGCTGCACTCATCAGAATGACCCTTGAAACGCTTGCCCTGTCTACCAAACTCCATCTCAAAGCCATGACTCAACAGTCGGTTAATTGCTGCGATCGGATGCAGGACACATCACATCGATCCAATAGCTTTAAGTTATGTTAACGATTTGCCTACCCAATTTATGGGCTTATCCCTATAATTGAGGCATAGTAAAGAAACGTAAACTGTTCGTTCACAATTTCTCATTCCTTTCTCATTTTTCTAGACTAGAAGAACGAGAGTGAATCGGCGTTTACTTACTTTGTCCTCATTATTCATTGGAGTCTTGCGCTATGACCATAGCAGTCGGACGCGCGCCAGCGAGTCGAGGAGCGTTTGACGTTCTTGACGATTGGCTGAAGCGCGATCGCTTCGTCTTCATCGGGTGGTCCGGTTTATTGCTGTTCCCCTGCGCCTTTTTAGCGTTAGGCGGCTGGCTGACTGGCACCACCTTCGTCACCTCCTGGTATACGCACGGCATTGCCTCGTCCTACCTGGAAGGATGCAACTTTCTGACCGTTGCCGTTTCCACCCCTGCCAACAGTTTTGGGCACTCCCTGCTGTTCTTGTGGGGACCCGAAGCCCAAGGTAACCTCACCCGCTGGTTTCAAATCGGTGGTTTGTGGCCCTTCGTCGCCTTACACGGTGCCTTTGCCCTCATCGGCTTCTGCCTGCGTCAGATCGAGATTGCGCGACTGGTTGGCATTCGCCCCTACAACGCGATCGCCTTCACCGGACCGATCGCGGTGTTTGTCTCTGTCTTCTTGATGTACCCCTTAGGACAGTCGAGCTGGTTTTTTGCGCCCAGTTTTGGTGTCGCCGCCATTTTTCGGTTCATCCTCTTCATCCAGGGCTTCCACAACTTCACCTTGAACCCCTTCCACATGATGGGTGTGGCGGGTGTGTTGGGTGGTGCGTTGCTGTGTGCGATTCACGGTGCGACCGTG
>JBBSHC010000083.1:0-8933 GCA_038253425.1 Leptolyngbyales cyanobacterium
CTCTTCCGTCTTCGGCACATTCAATGTACGGAAGTTGAGGCACAGCCTCACGACCAAACAGTTGCAGTTGTTCGTGGCAGTGAGGACACCAGTAGGCTCCATACATTTTGGCTCCTACGCGCTTTAAGTGCTTGGCGAGAGCGATCGCGGCAAGACTAGAAGGTGTCGTAATGGCAGGTGCATTGTTAGCGGTTTGAGCGAGCGTGTCTGCATGATTCGTAAGCTTTGTATCTGCTGTAATGGTTGCCTTCGTTACGGCTTGGGACGGAGCCACGCTCATGACACTTACCAGACCTGCACTAACCAAAAGGCTGACAATGCTCCAACCTTGACCTGCTTTCATTGACATTTCCTTAAAAAACAAACGCTGTTGGGACATGTTTTGTCTCTAATTACGTCTCTAAGAGTAAGCTCACGCTGTTAAAAACTGACGGAGCCGCATCAAACTGGCGGTTTGTGCCAGGTTTAACGGTAGCAGCGAAACACCCTCTAACCGCGATTGCACCCAACCATCGCCCCAGTACCATTCGTGAAAGCCGTCAATGCCTTGACTCAGCAATAAACGTAGATGGTTTGCCTGAATCTGATCAACATACTGCTGAATGGCGATCGGTCCGACCCAGCTTGTAAACGTTAATCCTGGCTGCAAATGGTTGGGTAAGCCCTGCTCTAAGCGCACGGGTGTTAACCACTGTTGGAGTTTGGCAGCATTCGTCAAACTGTCTCGCAGCAAATTCTCTGAGGCAGCAACTTCGATGCGGAGACTACTTTGTTGAAAGGTACCGAGCATTATAAACAGCGATCGCGAAAAGGACTTCTCCAGTATGGCAAACGTGAGGGAGAGGAGTAATAAGGATGAAGGATGAAAGCTAAGGGATGAAGACATGTAACCTTTAACCTTCAGCCTTCACTCGTCCTCTCTCGGAACACTTTAGAATAGAGAAATAAGACTGTTAAGAAACGTAAGGATTCTCATGGCTGACCAGCTAATTCGTGCAACCGCAGCCGGGGGAGGCATCCGGGCAGTGGGAGCGATTACAACCCGTCTGACTGAAGAAGCGAGACGGCGACACAACCTTTCCTATGTTGCTACAGCAGCTTTAGGGCGAACCATGACAGCCGGATTGCTGCTGGCGTCAAGTATGAAGCGGGCAGAATCGCGGGTGAATATTCGCATTCGGGGCGATGGACCACTAGGAGGCATCTTAGTTGATGCCGGGTTGGATGGCACTGTACGTGGCTATGTCGATAACCCTACGATTGAATTGCCGCCCAACGACAAGGGGAAGCTTGATGTGGGCGGTGCCGTTGGACAAGACGGCTATGTTTATGTAGTACGGGATGTCGGGTATGGCTACCCCTACTCCAGCACGGTTGAGTTGGTTTCGGGTGAAATTGGGGATGACTTGACCCACTACCTCGCGGCTTCGGAACAAACACCCTCAGCGCTTGTTCTTGGAGTCTTTGTTGAAGCGAATGGCGTTACGGCTGCTGGGGGACTATTAATTCAGGTGCTGCCCAAAGCCGCTACAGATGATGCATTAGTGGAGCTACTGGAATCGCGCATCGCCTCGTTGTCTGGTTTCACGCCGCTTTTACAAGAGGGCAAAACGCTAACTGACATTTTGGAGCAACTGTTGGGCGATTTAGGGCTGGAACTTTTGCCAGAAGTGCAACTGGTGCGGTTTCACTGTCGGTGCTCGTTCGATCGCGCCCTTCGTGCCCTCAACCTGTTTAGTACCGCAGAACTGCAAGATATGATTGAGCGTGACAATGGTGCAGAAGCAATCTGCGACTTTTGCGGTAACGTGTATCGCGCAAGCAGTGATGAACTGGCGCAATTAATTGGCGATCGTCAAGCAGAATCCCAATCGCAACAGTGACAAAAGACGGTAATCTAGCTGAGGATGGCGCTGTTTAGACTGACTGACTGATTTCTGACAGCGCTCCAGGCAATTTTATGTGCTTTCGACTCTTCTCCATACCATTGAATGGCTGAGTTAAAAGCAATGCGGTAGAAACTCTGAGATCCTTCTGTGAGGCGATCGCGAATACCCGGTGGTAAATCCCCGTTAGTCTGATAAGACATAGCTACCATCTCTTGCTGTAACGAATGGGATAATCGAATCGTAGATCGTTCACCTACAAATGTACGCATCTTTAGACTGATCTTTTTTTAGTGCGTAAAACTATTCCATTCATTGAACGTTTAAGGAGCCAACATTGATTACTAGCCGCTTAAATACAACCAAATCAGAAGAGATTTTTGCCGCCGCGCAAAAGCTGATGCCGGGTGGTGTTAGTTCACCTGTGCGAGCCTTTAAGTCAGTTGGTGGTCAGCCGATTGTGTTCGATCGCGTTCAGGGTGCCTATGCATGGGATGTCGATGGCAACCGCTACATCGACTATATCGGCACGTGGGGACCCGCCATCTGTGGTCATGCTCATCCAGATGTGCTCAAAGCGTTGCATGAGGCTCTGGAAAAAGGCACGAGTTTTGGTGCGCCATCAAGGCTAGAAAACGTTCTGGCGGAGATGGTGATCGATGCCGTTCCTAGCATTGAAATGGTGCGCTTTGTGAATTCGGGTACCGAAGCCTGTATGTCGGTTTTACGTCTGATGCGGGCGTTTACCGGGCGAGAGAAAATCATCAAATTTGAAGGGTGCTATCACGGTCACGCCGATATGTTTTTGGTTAAAGCCGGATCAGGCGTTGCTACGCTTGGTCTACCTGACTCTCCTGGTGTGCCAAAGTCAACAACCAGCAGCACATTAACGGCTCCGTTTAACAATCTTGAAGCGGTTAAGGCGCTCTTTGAGGAGAATCCTGACGACATTGCAGGGGTTATTTTGGAGCCTGTGGTTGGCAATGCAGGGTTTATTCCGCCGGATGCTGGCTTTTTACCAGGCTTGCAGGAGCTTGCCCGTGATCACGGTGCGCTGCTTGTTTTTGACGAAGTGATGACTGGCTTTCGCATTGCTTATGGCGGTGCTCAGGAGAAATTTGGCATTACCCCCGACCTCACCACTCTTGGCAAAGTGATTGGTGGTGGGCTGCCCGTTGGCGCGTATGGTGGACGGCGAGACATTATGGCAATGGTTGCCCCAGCGGGACCCATGTACCAAGCGGGTACGCTGTCGGGTAATCCCCTGGCGATGACAGCAGGCATCAAAACCCTTGAGTTGCTACGGCAGGCGGGCACCTATGAGCAACTCGATCGCGTCACAAAGCGTTTAGCGACGGGTTTGCTGAAAATCGCTCATGATACTGGACATGCTGCCTGTGGTGGACAGATCAGCGGTATGTTTGGCATGTTCTTTACAGACGGTCCTGTGCACAGCTATGAGGATGCCAAGCAGTCGGACTTGAGTAAGTTCAGTCGTTTTCACCGTGGCATGTTGGAGCAGGGCGTTTATTTGGCACCTTCACAGTTTGAGGCAGGCTTTACCTCGCTGGCGCATACAGAGGAAGATATTGATTACACGCTAGAAGCGGCGCAGGCTGTGCTATCAAGCCTCTAATTTTTTGGAGCGGTCTTAGAGGCTCCTAAGGAACGCGGATTTAATAAGGTGCAATTCTTTCTGTAGGGACGTGACATGGAACGTCCCTACAGAAGGGAAATGTTTCAGATTAATTAATCCACGATCCTAAGCAAGGTCATGGATTGGAGCGGTCAGCGGTTAGCCATCAGCTTTTTGTTGATTGCTAATCGCTAAATTCTTAACAAGCTTTTCTTAACAAGCTTTTACGCTTAGAACTGTTCTAGATGTTTAGTTGGCGGGCGGCTTCGAGTAGGAGTTTCTGTTCTGCTCGTGCGATCGCCCAATAGGTTGATTCAACTGCTGCTGGTTCGACCGCGATTGATGTAATGCCCCAATGCACCAGAGCTTCGATGAATGCAGGATCATGGGATGGAAGCTGTCCACAGATCGAGCAGGGAATGCCTGCCTGGTGCGCCTGCTGAATTAAGTGTGCGATCGCGGCTTTGACGGCTGGATGCCTGGTATCAAACGCGCTTGCCATGCCACCGTGGTCACGATCAACGCCCAAGAGCAACTGCGTTAAATCATTCGTGCCGATCGCAATACCCTGCACACCAGCCTTCACATACTCTGGCAGCAAAAAGAGCACTGACGGCACCTCTGCCATAAGCCACAGTTGAAACTGCGAATGGCGCATGAGACCTGCGTTTTCTACGCGCTGACGACAGAACTGAAATTCTTCAACGGTACGCACAAAGGGCAAAATCAGATGGATATTGGGGTAGTCAACCTGCACTTGTGCCAGAGCTGCCAGTTCCAGGTCAAACAGTGTGGGGTCGAGACAATAGCTGAACGTGCCGTGTAGCCCCAGAGCCGGGTTGACCTCAAGGGGAATGCCGTCACCACCGGGTAAGCCTCTCGATTCGTGGGAGCGCAAGTCGAGGGAACGATAGAACACCGGACGGGGTGCCAGTGCCGCTGCAAACTGACTGATAGCTGTTGCTAAACGTGCCACTAAGGCTGCGCTGCGTCCAGTCTTTAACCAGTGGGCTGGATGTTGATAGTCCAGACAGGCGATCGTCAGCAGTTCGCCTCGGAGCAAACCAATGCCGTCGATCGGGAGTGTCGCGATCGCTGCAAGCTCCCTAAGCTGACTCAGCGTTACCAGGAGCCGCGTACCCAGGGGGGGACGATCGTGAGGAACTGGCAGCGTGACCGCAGACTGTTCAGCGATCGTAATGTCTGCGATTGTGCTATCTGTGGGACTGCGATCGTCAGCAAGCTGATAGACTTTACCCCGATCACCATCGATCAGCACTAAGTCGCCCGTCTGAATTTGCTGGGTTGCCTTTGGCGCTGCCATGACCGCAGGAATACCAACTGCCCTTGCAATAATGGCACTATGAGCGGTCATACTACCTTGCTCGGTTACAACGCCAGCCGCCTGTTGAATCAAAGGTAGCCACTGTGGTGGCAGTGTTTCTGCAACCAAAATAGTACCAGGCGGAATTGTGTCAAGGGATTCGTTTGGCTGCGTGATCACTCTAGCTCGCGCGATCGCTCGTCCCGGTGCGGCTGCTAAACCAGTCACCAGCAATGACGAAAGTTTATCTAACGCCGTTGGCTGGTTTGACTCTGGGCTTAGTAATGCGGGCTGTGAGAGAACAGTCGGCAAGGGAACGCTTGCTGATGCAAGCGACAGGTTAACGGATTGCAGCAAAGCTTGCGCTTGAGCGGTTCGTAAGCGAGGCATGATTTGGGTAATGTCAAGCTGGAACTGCTCTTTATCTTCAGCCCCATCTTTAGCCCCCTTATGCTCAGCCCCCTCATTTTCAACCCAGAGTGTCCATTCGATTGCAGCGACGCCTTGCATATCACTCGCAAGGCGCTGGGCAAGCTGAATGGCGGCGTGAAGCTGTGCATCAGTCAGTGCGTAACGCTGTTGCTGAGCATCATCCAGCAAACAAGCCTGAAGTAACGGCAGCGTGGGTGCAGACAGCAGTGGTGGCGCTGTCAGGCAGTGGGTCAACGGTGGTTGGTTGGTTGGTTGCGTTTCTGTCGGCGTAGCGGTGAGGCGGTGAGACCCCACGGCAGACGCATCCATCTGCTCACGTTCGCAAGTGCAAGCGGCATTGTCGATCGCAGTATGGGGTTGTTGCAGACTCACACTCGGCTCGATGTGATAAGCGATCGCTCGTTTGCCCAACTGCCGGGTTTGCACTCTGCCGCTAACGGTGTGAACCTGGTAAACGTCTGGTAATACTTCACCCCACGCGATCGCCATGCCTAGACCATTTGTTGCTTGTACAGTCATTGTCTGGTCTAGCATTTGGGTGCTACCCGACGCGATCGCCGAGCGAATCGGCTGCACCAGCACTGCCAGCTTGACCTGCTGCAACTGAATGCCCAGTCGCTGCCAGTAGAACAAACTTTTGGCTCGAAAGAGCTGTGCCCATAAGCGTTTTAAGCCATCAGCAACATCTATTCCGGTTGCCTGACAGATTTGAATGTCGAAGAGTGCCGAGCTACTGCCATCCACGATCGCGCTCACTCCAGAGGCAGCGACAGTTCTGGCTTTTGTCTTTACTAGCAGCGATGGGCGCAACACCACAACGGGCACTTGTAACTGCTGAATTGCTCTGTCTAGCTCTGTAAGCCAGTCGGCTGACAAGGTGGATGTTTCGATCGCATGACGAATTTGTTGCGCGATCGCCTGAAGCTGCCGTGGATTTTCGATGTCTAGTCGCAGTGACGAGTGCGGCAAATCGGCAAAAAGCGGTTCTGCCCAGTTAATGCTTTCCAAAAACTGCCGGAAGGCAGTGGTAGACACCACAAACCCTGGCACCACCGGAAAACCCTTGTGCAGCAACTGACTTAGGTAAAACGCTTTGTTCCCAACCAACGCTTGATGATGCGATTGAACTTGATTGAGCCAGTAGAGATTAGCCACAACTGCAACAGATAGCGAATATGAGCCGATTTTAAAAGTCACGCTTCCTACATGATGCGCCCTTTTTCGAGATAGTCCCTTAAATTAGATTGATGCAGCATTGGGGAAAAACGTAGTGAGGTGCCGCTGGTTCTAGTTTTCCCTTCATAGCAATTAACAATTTTGCACTACTGTGCAACTAACAATTTTGCGCCACCGTTGAGTCAATTAAGGCTGAAATGGCTTGAGCCAACATAGCGGGGTCAATGGGCTTGGCAAGATGCTGTTGAAAGCCACTTGCGATCGCGTTGCGGCTGTCTTCCTGACTTGCGTAAGCAGTGAGTGCCAGTGCCGGGAGTGCGATCGCATCATCGGCGTAGAGTGCCCGCACCCGACGCATAAAGGTGTAGCCGTCTTCGTGGGGCATACCAATATCACTGATGAGGACATCGGGTTTCCAGGGTGGGGTACGACCATTGCGTTGAGGCTGGGTTAAGAGGTTTAAGGCCTCAGCAGCGGAGGCAGCAACCGTGACGATCGCGCCGTAGTGTTCCATTGTCTGTTGCAGCAGGGCACGCGTATCGGGTTCGTCATCCACGATCAAGATCTGCCGACCAGCCAACAAACCCCGGATCTGATCGCCTGAATGAGAAGCTACACGATCGCTCACAGTTTCAACGCCAGCGATCGGGCTTATAGCAGGTTGGCGCTCTTGCGCTAAGGCAGTAGCCAGGGCAGGATGGGGACGGTCGCCGGGTAAAACTTTACTGGCAGGCGGTTCTACCATGACACCATTGGTCTGAAGATTGATCTGGCGCTCTGTTTGACGATCGTGGAGCAGGGGTAGCCTCAAAACAAAGGTGGATCCTTCTCCAATGCCTGGGCTATGTGCCTGCACCGTACCGCCGTGTAATTCAATCAAATGACGGACAATCGCCAATCCTATCCCTAAGCCGCCTTCAATGCGCGTTGAAGATGAATCAGCCTGCCGGAAGCGATCGAACACAAACGGTAGGAAGTCGGCGCTAATGCCCTGCCCTGTATCACTAACGGTAATTTGGGCAAAGCTAGATGGTGCGAATGGAACGCTAACGGGCACAGAAGAAGCGTCTCCAGTGGTGAGTATCCCGTGATTTTTAGGGTTTTGTACCTGTATCTTACTGGCGACTCTCTCTAGTTTTAGCGTCACACGCCCTCCCGTAGCAGTGAACTTAATGGCATTTGAGAGCAGATTCCAAAGCACTTGCTGTAAGCGGTCTGCATCGCCCAAAACTTTGAAGGCGGAGGGGCTGGAGATCGGAGTGAAATTGCCCTCTTCACCGTTTGGTTCGCTGCTTACTTTGTCGTTGATTTCAATTGACTTAGCCGCCGCCGCCGGACGCATTGCATCGATCGCAGCGGCAATCACATCTGCTAGATCCACCGGACGCGGTTTCAGGCGTAGTTTCCCTTGAATAATCTTTGAAACATCCAGAATGTCATCAATAAGCTGATTTTGCAGACGGGCATTGCGCTCGATCGTTTCCAGGGCACGGGCGGTGGCAGCCGCATCAAATTGGCGTGTTCGCAGCAGGCGTGCCCATCCTAAAATTGAGTTCAACGGCGTTCGCAGTTCATGAGACAGCACCGCCAAAAATTCATCTTTTATGCGGTTTGCCTGCGCTAGATCCACCGTTTGGGTTCTCAGGGTTTCCTCCAGACGCTTACGTTCTGTCAGATCAAGAATAAACACGATCGCTTGCTGGCGGGCTTCACCAAACAGACCAAACCCCACCAAAACGGGCACTCGACTGCCATCTTTGCGAATATATTCCTTTTCAAAGGGTGGGCAGTCTTCCCCTCGTTGGGTTCTTGCAATTTGCTGTTCATCCTGAACGCGGTACTCTGCCGGAGTCATCTCTGACCAGCGCAAGCTGCCTGCCTGGATATCTGCTCGCGTATAACCAACCAATCGCAAAAACTCATCGTTGGCTTCGTTAATGGCGCCATTAGTGTCACAAAACACGATGCCAACCACATTGGCTTCAACAAAGCTAGTTAAGCGCTCCTGGCTGAGTTTGAGCGCGGCTTCGACCTGCTTACGCTCACTTAAATCAGCAACGATCGACATAATGCGATCGTCCGCAGCGGCGGCACCCCGTAACATTGCCGTCCACAAGCCAACATAAATGAACGAGCCATCCTTGCGCTGGCGATAGGTTTCACTACCGTTGAGCAGCGCCCCATCAAGGGTCAGGGCAATGTTTTCCAGAAATTCGGCTTGTTTCTCGTCTGGTACGGTTGGCATCTTGCGATCGAGCACCTCTTCAGCAGACCAGCCAAACATCTTTACTGCGGCAGGGTTCCACATGTGTACAATGCCGCTTTGGTCGAGCACGGTGATTGCCACAGGCGATGCCTGAATCAACGCCTGAAGTGCCTGATTTGCCTCCTGAAGTGCCGTCTCAGCCTGCTTACGTTCTGTAATATCTAGCCCTGTACCAATGACATACCGAACGCTACCCCTACTGTCTAACAACAC
>JBBSHC010000084.1:0-8918 GCA_038253425.1 Leptolyngbyales cyanobacterium
AAGCAAATCGCTTAGCCGTCATTACGTCACTCACCGATGAGGTGTTAACCACCATCGAACCGGAGGATATTCCCTCCTTAGAAGCGGCTGTTCCCCGACAAAGGGGCGCATCTCAACCAGGACAAGCCCCGATCGCCTCTGATGCTGTTGAGACAAAGCCGCCAAGCCCTCAAATTGATGTGCAGAAGCTTACAACCTTGATGAGTCAGACGTTGCAGCCCCAGGGAATCACCGTCAAAACGAACCTGACAGATCATAGTTTGCAGGTCATGTTTGAAGCCATACCTGCACCGGATGAACAGCAAATGCTAACGTTCATTGGCGATGTCCTTCAGCAATGTCAGCCAGAAATCACTCATGTCACGCTTTACGGTCACCAGCCTGGAGCCGAGTTTCCTACCTGGAGTCAGGAGATGGTAGTGAAGTGAGTAGGGAGTAGAGGGTCAGGGAGAAGCAGGGGCAGCAGAGGGGCTGGGAAGCAGGGTTGGGGAAGAAAGGGAACAGACAAGAAGACTCTAGGAGTTTTGAGTAGCGCGTTATACTGCGTTGCTAGATTTTCAGTTCTAACTGCTGACTCAAAGCCCTGAGGGGCATTCAAGAAAGAACCCTGACTGAAACTCCCCCATCCCATATTTTTGCCTTTTACCTTTTACCTTTTGCCTTTTGCCTTTCGCCTTCTTACAACTACGTTGTGTACTCCGCGTTGATCTTGACGTAATCGTAGCTGAGGTCGCAGCCCCAAGCTTTGCCCATACCAGGACCGTTACCAACGCCAACTGCGATCGCTACCGTATCTTCTTTGAGGTACTCCCCTAGTGCCGCCTGTCGTAGATAATGGCTTGCCGCAGCGCGATCGAAGGGTTGGGGTTGCCCCTGCTGCATCATCAAAAACTCGCCAAGCTTGATTTGCAGATCATCCTGGTTAAACGTCACACCTGCCCGTCCAGCGGCTCCAGCAATTCTGCCCCAGTTGGGATCGCGCCCAAAGATGGCAGACTTCACCAGTGATGATCCGGCGATCGTGCGGGCAATTTGACGCGCCTCGGCATCATCGTTAGTGCCGGAAACCTGGACTTCAATCAAGCAAGTTGCGCCTTCGCCATCCCGCGCGATCGCTTTTGCCAGATATATACATACCTCTGTCAGCATTGCTTCTAGCTTGTCTGCCTCCGGTCCGGCGTCGGTAATGGCGGGGGTGCGAGACTCACCATTTGCCAATGCAATTAAGGAATCATTGGTGCTGGTGTCACCATCTACTGTGATTTGGTTAAAACTGCGGTCTGCGGCGCGGCTCAGCATCTGCTGCCAGAGGTGAGGCGAAACCGTCGCATCACAGGTGACAAATGCCAGCATAGTCGCCATGTTGGGGTGAATCATGCCGGAGCCTTTGGCAATGCCACCCATCCGCACCGGGCGATCGTGGAGCGTTGTTTCCAGTGCGATCGTTTTAGGCACCAAATCGGTGGTTGTAATTGCTTTCGCTGCACTCTCTGCGCCCTCGACTGAAGCCGTAGCCACCAGTTGAGGCAACGCTGCCTTCAGCGCGTCTAGCTTAATGCGTTGACCAATGACGCCAGTGGAAGCAAGTAGAATCATCTCGGTCGGAATGCCTGCCGCCACGCTCAGAGCTTGGGCACTTTCCAGCGCATCGTTCCACCCCTGTGAACCTGTCGCCGCATTCGCCTGTCCGGCATTACACAAAATGGCACGCGCACTGGCTTTTGTCTGAAGTCGCTCTCGGCAATAGTCAACGCACGCTGCACGCACCTGACTGGTAGTAAAAACGCCCGCCGCGATCGCATCCACATCCGAAAGGATCAACGTTAAATCAGGCAACCCCGATGGTTTCAGCCCCGCCGCCATTCCCACTGCTCGGTAGCCCTTCGGCGCTGTAATGCTTCCAGGAATTTCTTGCCAGTCTGCCACCATGCTTGCCTCCACTTACTCACTGCATGACAGGCGATTATATCAGGGGGATGGACGCTGCGCTGTTAGAGAGGAGCAAGAAAGGGGAAAGGATAAGGGATGAAGGATGAAAGCGAAAGGATCAGAGCTTGTTAAAAAACTGCACTCGGCTTGCCTTAGCCAGATGCTTTTTGCTGACCGCTGACCGCTAATACAGGAGAATTCGGGAGTCCTTCTTGAATATCTGTGAGGGCTATGGAGTCAGAATTCAGAAGTGAACAATGCTCCCAATCTGGCTTTCGGACTGAAATGGTGTACTTCATCTAGCTGTAAATTGCTGATGGCTGACAGCCAAAGAAAAAAGGGAGAGTCACCAAGGCAACTCCCCCTATCATCAGGGTGCATCTACTAAACACAGTATGGCACTTTAGGGGTGTGGGGTGTCACCCCCTATTTATGTTTTTTTGACAAAGAAGCATCGATCGCTATCATTACTCTTAGCGTCAGCTTTAACTATTGAGCTGTTTGGCGAGGAGTTGGTTGGTGAGTTTAGGGTCGGCGCGTCCCCCAGTTTGCTTCATCACTTGCCCGACGAAAAAGCCCAGCATCTTGGTTTTGCCGCTCCGATACATCTCTAGCTCTTTGGGGTGGGCTGCGATGACGTCAGCGATCGCTGCTTCAATGGCACCCGTATCTGAAATTTGAATCAACCCTTTGCGCTCGACCAGTTCTTTGGGCGATCCGCCTTGCGCTAACAATTCTGGCAGAATGTCTTTCGCAATTTTGCTGCTGATTGTGCCGCTGTCAATCAGGCTAATCAGCTCCGCTAAAGCAGTCGGCGTGATTGGCAGATCGGCAATGCTCAGATGGCTGTGGCTGTTTAAATGAGCGCTGATATCGCCCATAATCCAGTTTGCTGCCTGTTTGGGGTTGGCGTTGGCTGCAACGGTTGCCTCAAAATAAGCCGCGATCGACTGATCATCCGTTAATACCCGCGCATCATAAACCGATAAACCGCATTCGCGTTCGTAGCGCTGACGCTTTTGCTGAGGCAACTCTGGTAGTTCCGATCGCCACTGAGCAAGCTGGTCTGCTGTGACTTCGATCGGTCCCAAGTCGGGTTCCGGGAAGTAGCGATAGTCGCTAGAGCCTTCTTTAATTCGCATACTGATGGTGCGCTGAGTGCCTTCTTCCCACAGCCGCGTTTCCTGCACAATGCGCTCACCCGCTTCGATCGCTTCAATTTGGCGCTCAATCTCAAACTCGATCGCTTTCTGAATGGCGCTGAAGGAGTTCATGTTCTTGATTTCGACCTTCGTGCCAAATTCTTCTCGCCCCACCGGACGTACGGAAATGTTGACATCGCACCGGAGGGAGCCTTCCTGCATATTGCCGTCGCTAACACCGAGATACCGCACAATGCGTCGTAGTTCCTGAGCATACTCGGCGGCTTCTCTACCACTGCGGATATCTGGCTCGGAGACAATTTCAATGAGCGGCACCCCAGCACGGTTGTAATCCACCAGCGAGTAGGTTGAGCCAGAGAGCCTGTCGCTGCCACCATGGACTAGCTTTCCGGCATCTTCTTCCATGTGCAGGCGGGTAACACCAATGCGCTTACGAGTGGCAGTTCCCGTTTCTTTGTCGTACAGCTCAATTTCTAGCCAACCGTGTTCAGCGATCGGCAGGTCGTACTGTGAAATCTGGTAGTTTTTGGGTAGATCGGGGTAGAAATACTGTTTACGATCGAACTTGCTATACGGTGCAATCTGACAGTTCAGCGCCAAACCAGCCTTCACCGCATATTCCAGCACTTTTTGATTCAGCACGGGCAGCACTCCCGGCAAGCCCATACAAACCGGATCAATGTGAGTGTTGGGTGTAGCTCCAAATTCTGTGGAGCTATTGGAGAAAATCTTCGTTTGTGTACTGAGTTGACAGTGGGTTTCTAGCCCAATGACAGCTTCATACTGAGTTTTCACCGGAGCGGCAGTAGTCATAGAGCTTTCCAGATTGCGCCTGTGTAACAAATTCTATTTTAGCGGTTACTGGAGACGCACCAACGGAGACGTGTCTTCAACAGAGTTGAAAGGCAGAAGGTAAAAGGCAAAAGGCAAGAGGCAGAAGGTAAAAGGTAAAAGTAACTCAAAGATCTAGCATCGCGTCTGCTTTTCAAAGCACAACTCAAAACTCAGCTTTTTGCTGACCGCTGACCGTTGACCGCTAATGTCAACGCTCTAAGGAATTATGTAACGCTAATTGCCGTTCGATCGACCCGCTTGACTTGAATGTCGAAGGGTTTGTTATTGTGGATTTCTGATTGTAAATTTTTAAGAGCGAAGATTTTCAACCGTCGATCGTTCGTCGTGACCAAGCACTTTTTACCAACCAAATCACCGTGGGTTCTCGTCGTTTACCTGAAACTACTGCACATGTTCGCATTCTTAGCCAGTCCTGGCAGCAGGGCAAAATCGAGGGCGAAGTGAGAGCCAATCAGTTTGAGTGGCAATTTCAATGGTGTTTTCGACGCGGTGAATTATCGGTAGAACCGTCTTTGGGGCGCGCGTTGATCAAAGAGCCACTGGGTCGCTTTTTAGAGCAACGCGATTATCAGTTGGAACCGGGCGCTGACTACTCATTTACTATTCGGGCAGATGTTTAGCAGGGCGCGTGTTGGCATTGCTGCCAGATAAGCAGGCATGAGAAGGTTCGCCGATAACGCGTTAATCTAGAAGGCGGGAGGCTGTAAACAGTCTGCGAGGGGTGCGAGTGACTTGACAACTGCTCGATCGGTCTAACCAGATTGGCACCAAAAGTCTACATCCGGTTTGTTTTAGGAGCGATCGCGCCATGTTTGGTCTTACAACCAGATTGATCCGTTATAGGCAGCGCTGGTTTCGCTGCACGCTGGCAAGAACTTATCAGGCGCTCAGTTCGGCGTCGGTGGATGATCTGTGGCATAAAGTGGTCGATCTAACCGATGTTTCGTGGCATCCGATTCTTGCCAGCACCAATGTGCCCAAGGGACTGGTGGCAAAACCAGGCTTGATTTACCAGGCAGTGACGCGGCGGATTCCGATCCCCATTCAGATTTTTGTAGAGCGGGTACGACCAGGCGAATTGCTGAGTGTGCGGATTTTGGTGCTGCCAGGGTTAGAAGAACAGGTGACGTACCAGGTGAAATCAACGGTTTGTGGTACCTGTGTGTCTTACTCGGTCACGTTGAGAGGGTGGCTATCGCCCTTGTTTTGGTCGTTACTCCGCCCGTATGCGGCGCGTGTTGCCTCTGATCTAGTGCAGGCAGCGGAACAAAAAGCACTCCAGGCCGTTTCAGATCAACTAAAGCAACCAAAGCGGAGCTGTCTTGATTTCTAGGTATTAAATCCTATTCGCGCTATCGACGCGATCGCTTAACGGTAAGATCGTGCATACACGTCGATCGATTTTTCGCACCGGAGCCAGGGTGAACCATGCCCAATTGCCTTGATACCAGTTCTGTTTTAGAAGTTCTCCAGCCGGTACAAGACCCCGAACTTAACAAGAGTTTGGTGGACTTAAACATGATTCGCAATGTGGCGATCGCGGATGGCAACGTTAGCTTTACCCTGGTGTTGACAACGCCTGCCTGTCCGCTACGCCAATTTATTGTGGATGAGTGCGAACGCGCCGTCAAGACGCTGCCAGATGTCAAAACAGTCAGCGTAGATGTCACAGCCGAAACGCCACAACAAAAAGCCCTGCCCGATCGCACTGGCATTGCTGGCGTGAAAAACATCTTGGCTATCTCTAGCGGCAAAGGGGGTGTTGGCAAGAGCACGGTTGCTGTCAACGTAGCCGTAGCATTGGCTCAGACTGGCGCTAAAGTCGGCTTGATTGACGCTGATATTTACGGTCCCAATGCACCCATGATGCTGGGATTAGAGGGCGCTCAAATTACAGTGCGGCAGGGTGGTAGCAAAGGCGAAGTGCTGGAGCCTGCCTTTAATCATGGGGTCAAGCTAGTTTCAATGGGCTTTTTGATTGATAAGGATCAGCCCGTCATCTGGCGAGGACCGATGCTCAACGGCGTCATTCGTCAGTTTCTATATCAGGTGCAGTGGGGCGATTTAGACTACTTGATTGTCGATATGCCGCCCGGAACGGGAGATGCTCAACTGACTCTGGCACAAGCCGTACCGATGGCAGGGGCAGTGATCGTCACAACGCCGCAAAGTGTGGCGCTGCTAGATTCGCGTCGTGGGCTGAAGATGTTTCAGCAGCTTGGCGTGCCTGTGCTGGGCATTGTAGAAAATATGAGCTATTTCATTCCCCCTGATATGCCAGAGAAAAAGTACGACATCTTTGGTTCGGCGGGTGGTGAAAAGACGGCGCAGGAATTGCAAGTGCCGTTGCTGGGCTGCATCCCGTTAGAAATCTCTCTGCGTGAAGGGGGCGATCGCGGGGTGCCCATCGTTTTAGCAGCACCAGAGTCTGCGTCTGCCAAAGCATTGACAGCGATCGCTCAGCGCATTGCGGGCAGGGTGTCTGTAGCCGCGTTAGCGTAGGTAGAGGGTAAAAGGTAGAAGGCAAAAGGCAAAAGGCAAAAGTAATTTAACACTCAACACTCAACACTTTTTCATCTCTCCCACCATGTTGCAAAAATCGTTTGGTCGCGTTCGCTGGAAGTCTTTAGTGCAGCCGTGGCAGCATACCGACTGGCTGCTGTTTGTGTTGCCTGTGGGCTTGACGGCGTTTGGTGGCTTGATGATTCGCAGTACTGAGCTAAATCAGGGCTGGACTGATTGGTATCAGCATTGGCTGGTTGGTCTCATTGGGTTTGTGATGTCGCTGGCGATCGCACGATCGCGCTACGAAAATCTCTTCCAGGCGCGTTGGATTATCTATGGGCTGACCAATCTCTCGCTGCTGGCTGTGATCTTCATTGGCACATCAGCACTGGGGGCACAACGATGGATTACGCTTGGCGGTTTTAACATTCAGCCGTCTGAGTTTGCCAAGTTGGGCATTATTGTCACGCTGGCGGCAATTTTGAGCGATCGCGCCGCTACCACCATTCCAGTTTTAGCCAGAACGCTCATCATTACAGCCCTTCCCTGGGGTCTAGTCTTTGTACAGCCTGATTTGGGCACATCCCTCGTCTTTGGTGCCATTACCCTGGGAACGCTTTACTGGGGCGATGCAAACCCTGGCTGGCTGCTGCTCATGGTTTCGCCGCTGGTATCGGCAATCTTGTTTAACCTGATTACGCTCTCGCCCTGGTTTATTGGGTTGGTTGGTGTCTGGATTGTTGTGATGGGAGCCGTGGCATGGCGGACGTTGCCGTGGCATCGCGCTGGGGCGGTCGGTGCGCTGGTGGTCAACCTAATTGCAGGTGAACTGGGTCACATTGCCTGGGGCTTTTTGAAGGATTACCAGAAAGATCGCTTGACGTTGTTTCTTGACCCAGACAAAGATCCGTTAGGGGGTGGCTATCACCTGATTCAGTCGCGGATTGCGATCGGAGCCGGAGAGTTATGGGGGCGAGGTCTAACTCAGGGTACTCAAACGCAACTGAATTTTATTCCAGAGCAACATACCGATTTCATCTTTTCAGCGATCGGTGAGGAACTGGGGTTTGTTGGCTGCTTTGCCGTCTTACTTGCTTTCTGGTTAATCTGCCTACGAATCATTATCATTGCCCAAAACGCCAAAGATAATTTTGGGTCACTGCTGGCGATCGGGGTGCTGTCGATGCTGGTCTTCCAGGTTGTCGTCAATGTTGGCATGACAATTGGGTTAGCTCCCGTTACGGGCATTCCTCTGCCGTGGATCAGCTACGGTCGCTCTGCCTTGCTCACCAATTTTGTGGCGATCGGGCTAGTGCAATCCGTTGCTAATTTCCGCCAACGCTTAAACTTTAGGGACTGAGGGGAAAGTATCAGGGCTAAAGGATTAAAAAACACGTTTTAGCCTTCATCCTTAAGCCTTGATACTTTTTAAGCCGTTCTCCTTTAATCTAGTAGTACCAACCACACGAAAAGAAACCATGATTCTGCCAGGTTCAGCCGTTAAGGTGACTAAAGCCGACGATATTTATTACGCGTTTCAGGGACTGGTGCAACGGGTTAGCGATGGCAAAGCAGCCGTGCTGTTTGAAGGCGGTAACTGGGATAAGCTCGTCACCTTTAAACTGTCAGAACTGGAAGCGGTCGATATGGCGGCTGGGAAGAAAAAGGGCAAGTGATGAAAGCAGAGTGTTAAGGTTTGAATTTTGAGTTATGAATTGAAAACAACTCAAAGCTCAGCACCGTCATTCTAAACTTTTTATGCGCCTTCCTCTGCCTCAATTTGCTGCTCAAAATCGCCCTTCTAACCACATTGCCGAAGTCATTGAGACGGCGACAACAGAATTTTTGGCGCAATGTTTGGAACCAGAAAATTTGAGCTTTCCAGTGATGCCGCCCTTTGGTAGTTGGGTGAAAGCGGTGGATGAAGAGTCGGGCAATCAAATCTATGCGGTGGTCTATCACGCGACGACGAGTCCAATCGATTCTGTCCACCGTGCACGCGCCTTGGGCTTATCACTGCAAGATTTGCGAGAGCAGCAGCCGCAGATTTTTGCAATGTTGAAAACTGAGTTTCGAGCAGCGATCGTTGGTTTCCAAACGTCCTCTGAAGCCAGAAACGGCGATACTCCTCGACAGTCAAACTTTTATCAGCATTTACCACCCCGTCCACCTCAAATTCATCAGGCGGTATATGTTTGCGAGTCAGCAGAGATTCTACAGTTCAGCGAGCAGCTAGATTTTTTGCGGACGCTGCTACAAATGCCTGGTGCGCCCGTTGATTCGCTGGCGGCTGCAACAATCCGCGACATTTATCAGTTGCGGCAAGCCGATCGTGCCTGGTTAGTGCAAGCGGGTCGATCGCTGAGTTTGCTCTTGAAAGATGACTACGATCGACTGCGAATTATTCTGAGCCAAATTCATCTTTAAGTGGCTTGGCAGTTTTTGATCTCAACTTTAGTTAATCGA
>JBBSHC010000085.1:0-8831 GCA_038253425.1 Leptolyngbyales cyanobacterium
GTAACCGCAGTCGTGGCATCCTTATACTTGCGCCCTAAGACTGTACTATCCGCATCGTAATTGCCCTCAAAGCCAGGAGCGCTCCGCTGGTAAATTGCAGGCGCGATCGCTACATACCCTTCTTTCGCAAAGCGTTCTGTGATATCACGAATGTGAGCATTCACGCCCCAAATTTCTTGCACCACAATGACGCATGGAAACCGACCCTCGCCTGTTGGTTTAGCCAGATAAGCGGCAATCTGCACATCGTCGGCAGGAACGATGACGTGAGCTGTGTGAATGGTTTGCTCAATCATTTTTGGCTGAATCGAGATCAGGGGTTTAGGTCAATTAACACGCATACCAATCACGGTAGCGTGAATCATCTGTAGCATCGCCATGCTTTGGCAAGTTTGAGTACGCAGTTGGGATGGTGATAACGCCCTGCTTGAGGATGGCAGCACAAAGAATTTCACAGATTCCTGAACAGCCTACACGATTGAGAAAGTTGTGATGAGTCGATGTGTGTTTCGTTTCTGATCGCATAACACCGAGTTTGAGAAAGAAATGTGCTAAATTGCAGCCGCTCGGTTTACAAAGGATTGAAAGCGGCTCTGTTTTAGAAGGTCATGCATCAAACATACATTTAAGATGTAGACATAATGTGTGAATCCCTACGACTGAATCGCATCGTTAAACGCTTCATTCAGAGCACCGTGGAGTCTCTTGTATGGTCCAATTTCACATTCAGGCGGAGAGTGATATTCCGGCATCAACGCAACTTTACAACCAGATTCTGTTTGCGATCGCATCACGCCAGTACCCACCCGGACATCGCTTGCCCAGTACACGCCAGTTGGCGATGCAGACTGGTTTGCACCGCAACACCATTAGCAAAGTGTATCGCCAGCTAGAAGATGCAGGCGTGGTTGATGCCCAGGCTGGGTCTGGTATCTACGTAAGGGAGCAAACCCACGAAGCTGTTGCCAAGGTGCGATCGCCCATTCTGGATCAACATCCAGAGGCATACAAAATTGCGCAAAATAGCCTGGACGACCTGTTAAAGCTAGGCTGTTCGTTAAACCAGGCGAGAGAGCTATTTTTAGCCGAAATTGACTGGCGACTGCGCTGTAGTGCTCAAGTGTTGGTCACTGCTCCCACCCATGACATTGGTGCAGGCGAAGTGATTGTACGAGAATTGGAACGGGCGTTAAACATTCCCGTACAGCTTGTGCCGATCGAAGAATTAGATCAGGTACTCGATCAAACACGCTCTGGCACCGTAGTAACCATTCGCTACTTCATTGCCCAAGCAGAAGCGATCGCAGCTCCCAAATCGGTGCGGGTAATCCCAGTGGATATTTATGACTACGACGCTGAGATCAAACTGATCAAGACGTTACCCAAAGGAACCTGTGTCGGCGTAGTTAGCCTTAGCTCCGGCACCGTGGGGGTTGCAGAAGTGATGATCCACAGCTTGCGAGGTGATGAACTGCTCGTCATGACCGCGCAAGTAGGAGACACCTACAAATTAGGCGCGATCGTACGGAGTGCCCAAACAATCATCAGCGATCGG
Organism: Leptolyngbyales cyanobacterium; assembly: GCA_038253425.1. Lineage (GTDB taxonomy): Bacteria > Cyanobacteriota > Cyanobacteriia > Leptolyngbyales > Leptolyngbyaceae > Stenomitos. The sequence goes on from JBBSHC010000085.1 coordinate 1,556, forward strand.
GCAAGCTGCGCCACTGTGAAAACTACCATCTCTGCTGCCAGAGAAGACCTCATCCGTCCACCGCAGCTCATCTGCTGCGAGAACTTTATCGTCACCAAGTCTATTGATTTGCTTAAGCGAGAACTGGGTTTGCAATGAGGATAGTTACTACTAATTAGGACTTACGGATAAGGTGTTTAGATCCCCGACTTCTGGTTAAAACTCAGCTATAGAGCCTACCCCAGCGTAGAAGTCGGGGATCTTTGCGTAAATCCTATGAGTGTAATACTCATCAGTATGCATCTTCGGTCAAATGGTTAGCGCAGACATGCAAGCTGCTTTGATTCAGCTTCCAAAAGGCTAATCAACGTTTTGTTGCCTTGCTCTTTGGCAACCTGCAATCGACGCTCAAGATTGCGATGAAGGTTACTACAATGAATCCGCCCAATTTCTCGGTAGACTGGTAGCGCATCCGGCACAGAGACAGCTTTCAAAGCGTTGGCTGCACGGAACAAACCAGTGTTTGCGGACGTCAATCGCGCCGCCTGACGAGGGTTGTAGGTCGTGCCTCGATAGCAAAGAGTAACATCAGGCTGAGGAACGGGAACCTCTTTCAGTGTTCGGCAGCGCCAAGTTGCGCCCCGGTAGCTACCGAGAATCTCGCCTTCAGTTACTTCAAGGGTCAATGGATTGTACTCGTAGTGACCACCACGGTATGAGAGTTTCATCATTCGCCTCAAGCTAACAGAGTTGTTGGTTTGATATAGGAGGCGCGTTCCTTCAGGAGAAGCCCTTACTTCCGTCTCTTACATAAAGCTGTCTCAGGAAGCCTGAAACACTCTAAAGGAGATGAACGATTTTGGTATATCTGTATCTTAAGCTACCGTTCTTCTCAAATAATTGCACTTAAGAAAGATTTATAAAAGTTTCCTGACATATGAAGGGAGTAAAATGATCAGTGCCGCGATCGCTTGAGGCAGTGGTTTTGCGTGTACATCACCTGGGGCATTGAGTGCAGCACGCGCCTTTGAAAGCAGTTCCAGGTTTTATCCGCTCAATTCACTGCTGTACGCGATAAAATGCTCCAGAGAACTTATGGGTGCAAACATCATCTATCAAAAGAAAGAGATTTTCTGTTTCCACTTCAATATTGTCAAACGTCTAGAGGATCAACAAAGCTGTTAGCTCAGCTCATCTACAAAACTGATTTTCCTTACAGCAATTAGCTTTAACTAGTTGTTAACAATTATTGTGGTATCTATTAAGTTACCTTTCAGACCTGTAACAGCTTTACATCTACATTTAGGAAGATTTTTACATTTGATCTCTGTGGCTCCATCGTTTTAGTTACTGTTATTCAAGCTTTGTTTTTGATAGACGGAATCGTGCTTTAAGTACTTCTGCGATCGCTCGTTAGCGTGAGCGTCTACTACTTCAGTAGTAAATTTTCAAGTGCAGTTAAGGATTCGATCAATAGGCGATATACTCTCAATAAGATTGTAAATTTGCTACGTGTTGCTCATTACCTTCGAGCCATTGTTCTAGTTCTTTAGGAGAAACCTGTTATGAATATCATTGCTTGGATTGTTTTAGGTTTGATTGCAGGCGCGATCGGAAAAGCTATCTATCCCGGTACTCAAGGTGGTGGTCTTCTTGCCACGCTGGCTCTAGGTGTGGTCGGTGCATTTATTGGCGGCACACTATTTACACTTTTGACAACTGGAACCTTTGCATTGGCGGCTCCTAGTTTGAGTATTGGTGGCATTGTGGTAGCGATTATTGGTGCTATTGTCGCTATCTTCTTATGGGGTTTGATTAACCGTCGCGCAGCTTAGACCATTGACTTGAGACTATCAATCTAGAGACTTGAGATTATCAATCTAGATGCGAGAACGTAGCATTTGAAGTCATTTTATGCACTTGAAGTAAGTGTCTGACTATCAGGTGCTGCGTTCATTCAATGTGTTTCTAGGAACATGAATTTAACTCCTGTAGAACGTTACAGGATGGGCTGAGGCTGAGGTATTGGGCAGTAACTATCTGCGCGACCGAGCGTCGTCAGCAAAATAAGCGCTTTATGCCCCGATCGCTAATGTCATGGGCATTTTTTGTATGCAAATTCGTACTGCTTCTACACCGTAAACTCAGCGAATTCACTTGTTTCGTCGATCGACGCGATTTGATGAGGCTTAGATGGCTGAAACGTAGAGCTTTGAATAATTTGGCTGGGTGTCATTTTTGAGTTCTGCTGCAAGATGCTGAGCACACTCATAAAGTCGCGCACAATCTCGCCCGGACTAAGCAACGCATCGGCTCCAACCCTACCTGTGATTGCCTGCAAAAAAGCCTGCAAATCTCCTGGAGACAGTCGCGGTTGCGTGTCGTGGTGTGCAGCATAAATCTCTGATAGCCGCTGAAGCAGTAGCAATACATCCGCCTGGGTCAACGGTTCCAGTCGAATAGCGGGACCAGAAAGATCTTGCATTCCCCCTTTGACAAAGCGGCTTTTGGCAGTGCGACGCTGCCATGCTGGATCGCTATACAGCCCTCGACGGGGATCTTCCAATAGTTGAGGCGTACCGCCGATCACCGTACCTAGATGCCCCACCCTACCTTGCATAGAGTCGTTGAACATTGCCAGCAGCTTATCGTAGTTGTTTTGGCGCGTCACTGTTGTCGTGATCTTGTACAGGTGAATTGCTTCATCCAGAATGATGAGTAAGCCTTTGTAGCCAATGTCAGCCGTAAAACGAGCGAACAATTTAATGTAGTCGTACCAGGTATCATCATCAATAATCACCCGCACGCCCAGGGCTGCTCTTGCCTCCGTTTTTGTGGCAAATTCACCCCGCAACCAGCGCAGTGCGGCGGTTTTTTTGGTGTCATCGTCAGTCCGATACGCCGACCAGTAAGCAATGATGACGTTGGCAAACTCAAACCCATTCACCAGATCGGCAACGTCTTTAATCACATCGCGAATTTTCGCTTCTACATGGCTATCAAACCCGTCATCGTTTGGCTTCGTCCCAGTTTCTTGGGCGACCTGAGTTTGAATGCCTGCAATCCAGCGCTCCAGGATAATGGTTAATGCGCCTCCATCCGGACGGCTTTTGGTTGCCAGGTTGTGCATTAATTCTCGATAGGTGGCAAGGCTGGAACCGTTGCTGCCTGCAAGTCGGCGTTCGGGAGTGAGGTCGGCATCAGCCACAACAAAGCCTTGTTCCATTGCGTGATTGCGGAGTAGTTGCAAGGTAAAGCTTTTGCCAGCGCCGTAGCGACCGACGACAAAACGAAATGCTGCCCCGCCCCCAGCGATGTTGTCAAGATCTTGCAAAAGGGCTTGCACTTCCTGTTCCCGCCCGACCGCAATGTGTTCTAACCCAACACGAGGAACGACACCAGCGCTAAGAGCATTGATGAGCGCCGTTGAGACGCGTTTAGAAAGTTTGGGGGATGACATGGACTTTTGGTTCACTCGTACTGGGTGCATTTGTACCAGGGCGATCGCCTATTCACCATAGTAAGACCTGAATGGCGATACCCTGCACTGGGTATAGGTGATTCGTGGGGTAGATGCACACCAAAATAAAGTTCAAGTCCTTTGATAACAACCCCATGTTCTTTTCCGAGCATTCTCTGCCTCTCTGCCAAGCGTTAGATGCTAACACGCTCAGACTTCGCCACTCTAAAGGACATTGTTGTGATTGAGCTGTAATTAGGAGAGCTTTGTGGACTTTAACAGACGGGATTTGCTGAAAGCCGTTTCGACTTCAGGATTGGTGGCAGCCGCGATCGCTGCTTCCGAAGGATGGCTCAAACCACTGCTTGCTCAGACAACACCGACGCCGACAACAACTAAACCAACAACAACTATGCCGACACCAACCAAACGGGGTGAGATGATCTACCGCACCTTAGGACGCACGAACGAAAGCGTGTCGGTTATTGGTTTGGGTGGGCACCATATTGGCAGACCGCCCAGTGAGCAGGATGGCATTCGGTTGATCCATGCGGCGATCGATCGCGGCATCAATTTCATGGACAACAGTTGGGACTACCACAACGGCGGCAGCGAAATGCGGATGGGCAAAGCGCTTCAAAACGGCTATCGGGATAAGGTGTTTCTCATGACTAAAGTGGATGGTCGTACCAAAAAGGAAGCCGCGAAGCAAATTAACGAGTCTCTCAAGCGGTTGCAGACCGATCGCATTGATTTGCTCCAGCATCATGAAGTGATCCGCCTGGAAGACCCCGATCGCATCTTTGCAACGGGTGGCGCTCAAGAGGCGTTTCTGGACGCACAAAAGGCTGGCAAAATTCGTTATATCGGTTTTACAGGGCACAAAGACCCGATGGTTCATCTCAGAATGCTGGAGATGGCGGCTCAACATAACTTCCGCTTCGATACCGTGCAGATGCCGCTAAACGTGATGGATGCTCACTTTCGGAGCTTTGAGAAGCAGGTTTTGCCTGTGCTACTGAAGGATGGTATTGGCGTACTGGGCATGAAATCAATGGGTGACCAAATCATTCTCAAGAGCAACACGGTGAAGCCGATCGAATGTCTCCACTATGCAATGAATCTGCCCACAGCCACCGTGATCACAGGCATGGAAAGTATGCCGATTTTGGAGCAAGCCCTTGAAGCCGTACGCACCTTTACGCCCATGAACCCCGATCAAGTGTCGGCATTACTACAGCGCACCGCACAGGCAGCTGCCCACGGACAGTACGAGAAATTTAAAACCAGCAGCCAATTTGACAGCACTGCTAAGAATCCAAGCTGGTTGGGCTAACACCCCTCTCCACTGCCCGTTGCCGCTTCGACCATGCGCGAGAAACGTTAAGGTAGTAAAAAGGGATTTCCCCGCTTCACGATCGCACGGGGGTTTAGCCATGTTGACAGAAAAACTTGACCAACTTAAATACCTGTTTGCCGAAATGGAGCAGGCATTGATCGCTTATTCGGGTGGCATTGACAGTACGCTAGTTGCTAAGGTTGCGTACGATGTGTTGGGCGATCGTGCCCTTGCTGTGACCGCAGTCTCGCCGTCCCTCTTACCCGAAGATTTGGAGGAAGCGGGGATACAGGCGGTAGTGATTGGGATTACCCACGAACTGGTACACACCCATGAAATGGACAACCCCAACTACACGGCGAATCCGGTGAATCGCTGCTATTTTTGCAAAAGCGAACTGCACGACACGCTGAAACCGCTGGCACTAGAGCGGGGCTATCCCTATGTCGTTGATGGCGTGAATGCAGATGATTTATCCGACTACCGACCGGGCATCCAGGCAGCAAAGGAACGGGGTGCCCGATCGCCGCTGGCAGAAGTGGGCATCACCAAAGCAGAAGTGCGGGAACTCGCTAGGCATCTGGGACTTGACTGCTGGGATAAGCCTGCTCAACCGTGCCTCAGTTCGCGCTTTCCCTACGGCGAAGCGATTACGATCGCTAAACTGCAACGGGTGGGTCGAGCCGAAGCCTCATTACGTCGGATGGGGTTGAGAACATTTCGTGTGCGATCGGAAGGCGATACTGCTCGCATTGAGCTACCCGCCGAACAGCTTAAGGAATTCGTACTGACGACTGATCTCCCCACCTTAGTCGCAACCTTCCAAGCTGTTGGCTTCCTCTACGTCACGCTTGACCTGGAAGGGTTTCGGAGTGGTAAGTTGAATCAAGTCCTTCAGTTCGCTGCTGCTGAAAAATGAGGAAACGCTGACATGACGCGATCGTCCGCCCTCAGCCAAGCAAGCAATTATCCCGACAGCGATCGGAAAAACTAGCTGCCAAACTGCAAGCACTGGGCATCAACCCAGAGGAGTTGTAAGACTTTTTACCTGTTGCGACCTGGTTTAACCATCCTTGCAAGCTGCACAAATTTCATGTCATCTTGCGATCGCTGAAAGGTATACGTTTCTTCAAAGCCAAGTTTATAAAATGTCTTCAGCGATCGCTGGTTAAACGCAGCTACAGTCACTCGAAATTTGGCTGGCGAGAAAGCGTGACCAAACTCAAGCACAGTCTCCACAAAGCTGCCGCCAAGACCTTTTCCAGTTTTGTCTGGCTGCATTCCAACGCCAACATCTAAAACGGTTGCTTGTTGACTGGAGCTGCCACCTGAGACTCTCGCTTCTGCTCCAAAACAGCAATAGCCAATCAGTCTTTGCTCTTGGTCAAGCACGCTGTAAGAGCGGTTTGTTGGCTCTAAAAATGATAAACATTCCGCTTCAGATAGGTCGTACACAGAAAAGGGAAGCTCATACTGCCAGGAAGCAATAGTTCTTATGTGCTCAGACGTAAGGGGCTGGACAGAGAATGTCATCTGTTCAGGCTACATGACTCAAAGTACAAAACCCTGACAGTGCTTAAGCACTAGTAGTGGTAAACCAGCCGATCGCGAAAACAGCAGTCGCTGCCAAACTTAAAATTGCCAATAGACCAGCGGGCATGAATTTGCTCGTCGCCTTAAACCGGAGGGCAAAGACAATCACCAGCGCTAACGCGATAGCGGCTGCCAATGCTAATCCAACCGTAAGATCTTGCAAGCTGACGTACCACGCGGCTGCCAGTGCAACCCCACTGCCCAAGCCTGAGATGAGTGATTGGTTGCTCTTTGCTTTGACGTAGCCAATAATGCCACCGATCGCCACTAGCAGTGCGTAGACTAAAATGAGCCAGGTAATAGCTGTCAAAGGTGTACCTCCTTTTCGCCAACATTTCACACCCTACACCCTATTCTGATCGTTCGTTTCTCGTCGTTATAATGCTTTGCACACAGACCATTCCCGTGCTGGATTTACGCGATTTCTATGCCGATGAGCAGAGCGATCGCCGCCAAGCCTTCATCCACCAGTTAGGCAGCGCACTCGAAGGGATCGGCTTTTTTGCCCTGACGCATCACGGCGTTGAGGTTGACCTCATTCAAGCGGCATATCAGAGCGCCTACGATTTTTTTACGCTGCCTGAAGCCGTGAAGCGTCGGTATGAAGATCCAACGTTGCAGGGGCAGCGTGGCTTTACCGCGTTTGGACGGGAACATGCCAAAGATCATCCCGTTCCCGATCTCAAAGAATTTTGGCATATCGGTCGATCGCTGCCGTCCGCTCATCCCCTTGCGTCCCATTATCCAGTCAACCTGTCACCGATCGAAGTGCCGCAGTTTGCCACAGTGATGAATCGGCTCTACGCGCAACTGGATGCCTGTACAACGGCGCTACTCAAAGCCTGTGCGCTTTATCTAGGCGAACCAGAAACCCTGCTGAGTGACATGACGCAAGACAGCGATAC
>JBBSHC010000086.1:0-8784 GCA_038253425.1 Leptolyngbyales cyanobacterium
CCCCACCTCAAAGAAAACATTTTAATTTAATGAGAGAGAATTTGTTGCTTAAGTTTTCACTGAGACATTGATGCATGGAATAATGGGGCTATTGTTCCTTGAGCGTTGTCAATACCCTAAAAAATCTGGTCCAAAGAATCTGGCAGACCACCATTTTGGCAGGCTAGATCTGTTGATCTCAGACAGGCTTGGGCTAGAGAATCTCCTCCCTGTTGCTGTTGTGGTGTTGGCAAGCGCGATCGTCATTGACTCAGACAAATTTGGTGCCTTTGCCGATAATATTGGGGAATTAGAGCTGGGGATTACAAGCAGCCTTTGGGCATACTCTAGCTAGACTCCTTTCTCCGAGTACTGTGGTGGCAAGCGCTATGATGTCAATGAAAGCCATCAACGTTGTAACAAGTGCTCGATTACTCCATCGGGTCTTTTATTCCTGCTTAAAATAACGCCTTAGATTCGGCGACATGGTTTTCATACAAACTGATTAACAATGCGAACCAATCACGCTATTCACCACTCAATGCCTTCAGAACCGCATCAAAATCATTTGCTGATTATTGAAGATGATAAAGGACGCCGCGAATTTGTCCTTGACGGTCCCGTCTATTCGATCGGCAGAGATCCGAAGTGCGATATCCGCCTGATTTCCCAATTTGTCTCCCGCCGTCATGCCACCCTGGTACAGTTGCTCAACGACGATGGCACCTACTACTACCGCATTGTGGACGGTAATCTGAAGGGTAAGTCTAGCGCGAATGGTTTGTTGATTAATGGACGAAAGCTTCAGGCGCAGGATTTGCGGAATGAGGATGAAGTCGTTTTTGGACCACAAGTACGCGCTATTTATTATCAGTTAAAGCGCGAAGCCATTGTGACTGTGCCACCGGATGAGTTTGATATTACGCTGATCAGCCCCAACATGGTTGGTGATCCAGAAGACGACTAGCGCCCTACCTTAGATTGACTGCCTGAAAAGGGCTGCCTGATTAAGTAATCGCATCGGGCGGATTAACACATTATCCAGCCACCGTATCGATTAAGCTCCACTGGCTATTTTCGGCGATCGCGCGACTCACCAGCTCGTACATACGGCGACAGTGATTATTCGTTTGCAGCGGTAATTCTTCGTTCTTAATCACAAAGCTCATTCGTACTTCACGATCGGTGGCTAGTGTTTTGTCAACCAGCACTTCTACCGTTACAAGTTTGGAGAACGAAACGCTACCAGGTACCTCACGCGCCATCAGGTAATCGCCCGTTTCGTAGATAATATCAAAGTTACAGGATTCCAAAGTCTCGCTTAACAGTCTTTGGACGCTTCCCACCGATGCGGCGACTGTAAACAAGCAGGTATAACGAGCCATGACTAACCCCGGACACGTGACGTTAAGACTTCGCTATCATATCGCTCATTCAGCCCAACGAGATTCATAGTTTAGCGTCTTGACAAAATCACGCGGTGCGATCGTACGGTGAAACCTTGCTGCACAACGCTCATTCTTGCCTGTAGAACAAACGAATCGTTATAAAATTACTCAGTCTGACATCAACATTCACCCGTTTTCCTACTGAATCGGGAACAAACGCCAGGTAAAAATTGTGGCGACTGTGATCGCTTGTCGCCGTTATTGGTTCGATCGCAATGGTTCAAACGCTCTTCTTTTCAATCCGCTTTGTGAGGTTCCATGCACGGTAAGTTGATTGTCTTTGAAGGGGTAGAAGGCTGTGGTAAGACAACGCAACTGCGGCGATTGGAGCAGTGGTTGGTGGCTAGTGGTTGGCGATCGTTGCTGCAAGAGAAAGGCTACATTCAACAACTGTTAGTAACCCGTGAACCGGGCGGCACCGAACTAGGGGTGAACATCCGTCAGCTTTTGTTAGCGCAGCCTACAACTGAACCGATGCAGAGTCGTGCCGAACTGCTTCTTTATGCGGCTGACCGCGCTCAGCATGTGGATGGCTATTTAAGACCCCATCTACAGCAGGGAGCGCTGATTTTATGCGATCGCTATACTGACTCCACCATTGCGTATCAGGGGTATGGGCGTGGTCTTGACCTGCACCTGATTGATCAACTGAACCACACGGCAACCGCCGGACTCGAAAGCGACCTTACCCTCTGGCTGGATCTGGATGTAGAAACGGGGCTGGCAAGAACCCGTCAACGGGGCATGATCGATCGTATGGAGCAAGCTGATCTATCCTTTCACCAAAGTGTGCAGCAGGGCTTTGTCACCCTGGCACAGCGTTATCCCCAACGTATCGTTCGCATTGACGCCGCTGGTGCTGAACCCGATGTTGCCAAGCAGATTCAGGCAGTGATGAGTCAACGACTGACCGCGTGGTACGGGGTGGGACTGAAGGAGGAAGGAGGAAATATGAAGGAGGAAGGAGGAAATATGAAGGAGGAAGGATAAATAGACTTCAGCCTTTAGCCCTTAGCTTTTAGCCTTTCTTTCATGTCTTCCTCTACGCCACTTATGGAACACATAGTTGAACAAACACAGGCGATCGAGTTATTGACTCAGGCGATCGTGCGCGATCGGGTTGCCCCTGCCTATCTTTTTGCGGGACCACACGGCGTTGGACGGCGGTTAGCGGCTGCGTGGTTTGTAGAGCGCCTCTTCAGCGCGTCAGCGGGGGAGACAACGACTTTGCAAAACCGCATTCGGCAACGAAACCATCCAGATTTGCTGTGGGTGGAGCCAACCTATTCGCACCAGGGAAAGCGACTGTCATTAGCCGAGGCCGCCGCCGCAGGCATCAACCTTAAAAGTTTGCCTGTAGTGCGCTTAGAGCAGATTCGTGAGCTTGCCCGCTTTCTCTCACGATCGCCCTTGGAAGCCCCGCGATCGCTAGTCGTTATTGATCGCGCTGAGACGATGGCAGAGGGTGCGGCAAATGGGCTATTGAAAACGCTCGAAGAACCAGGACAGGCAACGTTGATTCTGCTTGCCCCCAGTGTAGAATCGCTGCTGCCCACGCTTGTCTCACGCTGTCAGCGCATTCCGTTCTATCGCTTAACAGTGGCAGGAATGGCACAGGTGCTACAGCAAGCGGGGCACACCGAAATTTTGCAGCAGCCTGAAGTGTTGCAGCTTGCTCAGGGCAGCCCCGGAGCAGCGATCGCGCACTGGCAGCAGCTTCAAGCAATTCCAGCAAACCTGTTACAGGCAGTTACTCGTCCCCCCGAAACGGTTCGATCGGCTCTTACGCTTGCCCGTGAAATTGACAAGGCTTTGGAACCAGAGGCTCAGCGCTGGCTCATCGATTATTTGCAGCAAATTTACTGGCAACAAAGCTGTAGGGCGGCTCATCGACTGCCCGACTCTCTACCTGTGAGCTTGTTAGAAAAGGCGCGCCAGTACTTGATGCGAAACGTGCAAGCGCGATTAGTCTGGGAAGTGACACTCATGGGCATGGTGCCTACCCAGCGCTCTATCTCAGCACCACTCTAATACTGCCCCAATCAAATGCCGTCTTAATAACCAGAAGCGTCTTAATAACCAGAAGGCACAGTCTGGTAGCGCACCCCATACTGAGGATCAACGACGACTTCTCGCTGAGAGCCAACAGGCGGCGATTTGTAGCGCACGCCATACTGGGGATCAATGACCACTTCTGGCTCCGGGCGGGTGACAGTAGTGACTGTCTGAATGTCGTAATAAGGCGCTGGATAGTAGGGTGCTGGATAGTAGGGTACTGAAGTGTAAGGCGAGTTGACGATCGTTGGATTGACCAGCGTTGAGTTTCGGATCGGGCTATTGATCACGGTGGGATTGATCAAAACCGAATTATTCACACTGCCCCGCCGCGAAAAACCGGGCTGTCCGTACCCATACCCTGTGGAGTAGGTGCTGTAAGAATAGGTTGGAGTGCCGATCTGCACAGAAAGCCCAAAACCGGAATCAGGCTGAATGTTTGTCTGTACCGGACCATAAAGCGAATTGGTGAACGGTAAAACGGGATAAAGGTTGACTGATTGAACCGGAGCCGCGTTAAAGTTGCCCTGCACACGCACAGGTCTAGAGTCGGCAACAGGCATCCACGCAGTCAGCACTGCAAGGCTCAGGACGAGGGAGCCACCCACCCCAAAGCCTGCGAATTGTAATCGTTGACGTGTCCGTAGGCAGTGCGCGCCACGAACCTGCAAAAGTGTCTTGACCATCGGTTTACCGCGAAGAATGAAGAAAAATTGCTTGGCAGATGAAACCTTCTTGACCTGGCATATCGCTCGTAGAGACGACAGCGCTGCTGAAAACCCTACAATTCAGGACTGCTTTCTAGCCTAACCTGTTCCGATAGAATAGAGAAGCGTTGCGTCTTCTTGTAGGCAACCTCAATCCAACCTGTCCTTCGCAGTGTTTATTGACCACCGTGAGTTTAGATCCCGTTGATACCGCCAGGGCAGACTATCAGGCTGGCAGAGCTGCCTTTGAGCGTGGTGAATACCGCAAAGCGGTGCAGTTTTTGGAGGCTGCTAAGGTTTCCGTTAACCTTTCTTCTCGTTTCGGTGGTGAGGTGCAAACTTGGCTAGTAACGGCCTATGAAGCAATGGGGCAGCGATCGGAAGCATTGGTTCTTTGCCGCGAGGTGAGCCGCCATCCCGACTTGGAGATGCGCAAACAGGGTCGCCGTCTGCTGTACATTCTGGAAGCCCCCAGACTGACCACTCGCCCAGAATGGCTCACCCAGATCCCTGACCTGACCACGCTAGGGGAAAATGATGGGAGCGATCGCTTAAGTGCTGCCACTGTTGCACCGCCAAAGCCGCCAGAGAAGCCAGGGTTTCAACTCGAAGCGGTGGTTGACCCGCAGCAAGTCAAAACGCAGGATAATCGGTTTGTTTGGGTGGCGTTGGGTGTAGCCATCTTGGTGCTGGGTGGTCTGCTGTGGTTTATGTAGCGGTACATTAAGCGGTACTTGCATAGGTCGCCTGCGATCGCACACTTCGCGTATGCTGAACTCTTATAAGCTTCCGTTTTCCTGCGATGTGTCTCACCATCAAGCCATGACGCCAACGTGCTGTAAGACCCAACACCGAGCCACTGCCCCTCAGGGCTCACTTTTGTTGAGAGCGTGGCGGGCATGTGTCCACCTTCTCAAGCGATCGTGTCTGTTATGTTTTCTGCTGGTTGCTTCGCTGCTGCTGTCCGGTTGCGTTCGGTATGACGTTGGCATCCGGTTTGATAGCCCTAATCGGGGTGAAATTGTGCAGCACCTTCACATTGAGGAACGGCTGAAGCGCTTTAGCGATGGCACTGTGCAGCAATGGTTGGCGCTCATTGAGGCACGAACACATCAGTTGGGCGGAGAGCTTGAACATCTGCCCGATGACGATCGCCTAGTGCGGATCCCGTTTACCAGCAGTGGCGATCTGCAAACCAAGTTCAACCAGTTTTTTAGCCCGGTGGAGGGCGATCGCTCGGCAAGTGCGTTACCGTCGATCGCGGCTCAGCTTACCATTGCAACCAGCAACCTACTGCTCGTCGAACGCAATCATCTTCGCTATGACATTGATTTGCGATCGCTGGGTGTGCTTTCCTCCAGTGGTAGCCTTTTACTAAGTCCCGCCTCCTTGATCGATTTAGAGTTTCGGCTGCAAACGGCTTGGGGCGCTCACAGCATAGCGGCTGCTACCAATCAACCTGTCGGGCAACGGGCGGGTAAAACGCTGGTGTGGCAATTAGTGCCCGGTGAAGAAAATCATCTGGAAGCTGTCTTCTGGCTCCCTAGCCCGTTAGGAATTGGCACACTTGCGATCGCGCTTTTAGTGGCGCTCGGCAGCTACTTAAAATACCCTCGCCCCATCACCACGCCCATTCCAGAGGGTGATGCAGGCGTTTAACGAGTGCAAATTCAGCACTGAACCGATCGCTAACTTTGCTGCCTACATCGATCGATCGGCAAAGACTGTCTAGTGCGGGAACCGTAAGCTGTCGTTTTATGGCAAGTTGGATTGTACACTTCTGCTAGAAAATCTCTGTTATAAGGTTGACGATGCGCCGTCCAGCCAAGCTCCAACGTCTGCTGATTCTCGGGTTGAGTGGTCCTGTCGTTGCGTTGAACGTCTGGCTGCTGACACAGGTTTTTCGCTATTTTGAACATCTGATTACACTGTTAGCGATCGCGGCAATTCTGGCATTTTTGCTGAATTATTCCGTTCGCTTCTTTGAACGCGCCCCCATGACTAGGGCGCAAGCTGTCACCATCGTTCTTTTGATTACGTTCACACTACTGATAATCACGGGCGTTACGCTTGTGCCGCTTTTGATTCAGCAGACCACCCAGTTGCTAGAACGCATTCCAGCATCTTTAGAGGCGAGTCGAGCCAATTTACAGTCGTTAGACAATTGGGCAAAAGTACACAACCTACCGCTAGATTTGCAGGGAATCACAGGTCGCATCAACGCTCAGATCGAAAGTCAGCTACAAGGTCTTGCCACTCAAGCACTGGGTTTTGCTTTAGGGACCGTCAGTGGCTTGATTGACGGCATCTTGGTGCTGGTTCTGGCATTCTATATGCTGCTTTACGGCGATCGACTCTGGCAGGGTCTCATTCAGCTCTTGCCACCCCACATTGGCATTCCGTTTAGTGCCTCCTTACGGCTCAACTTTCAAAACTTTTTTATCAGCCAACTGCTCCTAGCCATTTTCATGACAGTCGTTTTGATTCCCATTTTTGTGGCACTCAAAGTACCGTTTGCGCTGCTTTTTGCCCTTCTCATTGGCGTAGCTGAACTCATTCCCTTCATAGGCGCGACCTTGGGCATTGGCTTAGTCACGCTGTTGCTCATGCTGCAAGACGTGGGCTTAGGTTTTTGGACGGGCACTGCTGCCTCCGCCATTCAGCAAATACGTGATAACGTTCTCGCTCCACGCATGATGGGTAGCTTCACTGGACTCAATCCCATTGTGATTTTTATTGCGTTGCTGGTTGGGCTTCAGATTGCGGGCTTTCTGGGTGTTATTGTAGCTGTACCGATCGCAGGCACCATCAAAAGCACTCTCGACGCCATGCACAGCATCAATCAAGTGCCCGTTGTCTCTACAGAAGTTATTTCCAAAGAACCTACAGACTGACATTAAGCAAACAGCATTCAGCAAAAGGCCGCGCGTGCAGCCTTTTGCTGAATGCTCACTCAAATCTCCACGCCAAAAACCCCAGTTCTGCCCCAAAATCTCAAAACAATTGCTCAATATTCAACATTTTCCCCTCGCCTCTGCTACAAATTTGAGTAGCCGCTTTAGACATAAGGGTGCCAAACCGTTATTCTCTAAAAAAGGCATTTATCTGCAAGCATAGGAAGTTAATATGCGACAAATTAACTTTGTCATCATCTTCGTTATTTGTTTAGCTCTCGTACTCTTTGGCATTGAAAACACCGATCCGGCTGTGATTCGCATTGCCCAGGGTATTGAGCTACAGGCACCACTATCGGTCGAACTCATTTTGGCGATGGGGATTGGGGCTGTGATGGCGTGGGTCTTTAGTGTGTGGACGCAGCTTCAACGAGCGATCGATACTGGGAAAGATGTGCGGGTGAAAGACGTACGGATCCAAGAGTTGGAAGAAAATGTTGAACGCTACAAAGCAGAAATTGAGGAGCAGCAACGACTGCTTCCGGCTGCCCGTCAACCTGCGACGCAAGACACCGAAGCAGAAGCCTATGCTCAATAGGGAGTTGTCAAGGGAGCTTCTGGTTCTGGGGCAAACGGTGGTGGCAATCGCTCAACTTTAGAGCGGGTCACAAAACAACGGCATCGGTTTAGATCGGTTTAGCCATGAGCGATCGGCTTTCTTGCTGGCGGCTGACTGCTCTGCCCCATAACGCTATTGCCTGACAGCCTCTTAAACCACCTACGACTCCTCACCCCTTTACTCTGAGTTAGCATACAAACAATGACGGCTACTAACTTGATTACACCGCTTAGTCCGTGGAGTCTTTGGGTACCCTTACTGCTACTTGGGTTAATTTTGTTGGCGGCAGCGTGGTTTGCTCGAATCTCCATTCGGTAGGTTTCCCAGTTCATGACCCTCTCCCTCGCACAGGACGCGATCGCCTTCCTCATTGATCTGGCAGAACGAGGAGAAATTGACCCGTGGGACGTCAAGGTCATTGAAGTGATCGATCGCTTCTTGAGCGAACTGGCACCGATCAGCAGCGGACGTGAACCCTACGAAGCAACTCTGTCTCAGTCGGGGCAGGCATTTTTGTATGCGTCGATGCTGGTGCTGCTCAAGGCAGATAGTTTGTCTCAGCCGGAAGCGATAGCAGAGCCGATCGATCTGGACGAAGACGCAGAATTTTTTGACCCTGATGGGCGGCAAGGCTTACCGTTGCCTCCGTTTTTAGAGCGTCAGATTCGGCGTCGCGCTGTTGCCCAACCGCCTCAACGACGTCGAGTGACGTTAAAAGAGTTGATTGACCAACTTCGCACGATCGCCACTGCTCTGGAAGATCCCACACCCCGTTCACGGTCACGCCGTCCTCGTCCTCAGTCGCGTGGTCAAGCGGTGCGTGCGATCGCTCAACTGGCGCATCAGGAAAATCTGTCAGAAATGGCTGTAGCGCTAGAGCAGTTTTTTATCGACAACTGGAGTAGTCTTTCTAGAGGCGACAACTGGCTCGATTTTGACCTGTTGCTGGAACTGTGGTCACATGCCAATGAATATAAAGCAGCGATGCCTCATGACCCTCATGCAGGCAATCACACCCACGATCGTGTCGGTGTCTTCTGGGCGTTGCTGCTGCTATCGGCTCAGTCCAAAGTCGAGCTTGC
>JBBSHC010000087.1:0-8701 GCA_038253425.1 Leptolyngbyales cyanobacterium
AAGGCAGGGTGCCATTACACACCCTAAGAGCAGACATTGACTACGCCTACTGCACCGCTCAAACCATCTACGGCACACTTGGCATCAAAGTCTGGATCTTTAAAGGTGAAATTATTCCTGGACAAGAGCAGGAGCCTGCTCCTACCAATAACCAACCGCGTCGTCGCCAGCAGCGTCGTCGTCAACAGTTTGAAGACCGCTCGAATGAAGGATAAAGGAGGATGGATCTGGGATGCTTGCTTCCCTGTCTCCTATACTCCTGACTCCTGACTCCTGAATTCTTAAGGTACTGAGTCATGTTAAGTCCAAGAAGAACAAAATTTCGCAAACAACAGCGTGGACGGATGAGTGGTCTGGCAACTCGCGGCAACGAACTCAACTTTGGTGAGTTTGGTCTGCAAGCCCAAGAACCTTCGTGGATTACTTCACGTCAGATTGAAGCCAGTCGCCGTGCGATGACTCGTTATATTCGTCGGGGTGGCAAGATCTGGATTCGGATTTTCCCCGACAAACCTGTAACAATGCGCCCGGCTGAAACTCGGATGGGTTCCGGTAAAGGTGCTCCAGAATTCTGGGTAGCTGTGGTGAAACCTGGTCGGATTATGTTTGAAATCACTGGTGTTCCTGAAGCGACAGCAAGGGAGGCAATGCGTCTTGCGTCGTTTAAATTGCCTATTAAGACCAAGTTTATTACTCGTGAAACGGAGGAGTCCTAAGCTATGCCTCTTCCCAAGATTAATGAAGTCCGTGATTTAAGCGACCAGGAACTTGAAGAGCAGATTGTGGCGACGAAACGGCAACTGTTTGAACTACGGTTTCAGAAGGGCACTCGTCAACTGGAAAAGTCTCACCAGTTCAAGCATGTTCGTCACCGTCTGGCTCAGCTAATGACGATCGAACGAGAGCGGCAGTTAGCTTCAAAGGACGAAGGCTAAAGGCTAAGGGCTTGAAGCGTTTAGGGCTTGTCAGCGACTTAACAAGGTGCTGCATCCTCTAGAGTTTTATCCGTCATCCTTTACTTCTTATCCTTTCCCCTTTCCCGGAGACTTACTATGGCAGTGAAAGAAAGAGTTGGTGTTGTCGTCAGCGACAAAATGGACAAAACCGTAGTTGTGACAGTTGAAGATCGAGCTGCTCACTCTAAGTACGGCAAGATTGTAGCTCGCACCAAGCGCTACAAAGCACACGATGAAGAGAATAAATGTCAAGTGGGCGATCGCGTCCGCATCCGGGAGACAAGACCCCTGAGTGCGACCAAGCGCTGGATCGTGACCGACATTCTTACTACAGCGGCTCAAGCCTAGTTAGAGGAACCCCATGATTCAACAAGAGTCCTACCTGAATGTGGCTGATAACAGCGGTGCCCGTAAACTGATGTGTATTCGCGTTATCGGTGGCGGTAATCGTCGTTACGGCGGCGTTGGCGACATTATCATCGCCGTTGTCAAAGATGCCATTCCCAATATGGCGGTTAAAAAGTCTGATGTGGTTCGTGCCGTGATTGTCCGTACCCGCAAGAGTCTTCGCCGGGATAGTGGCATGAGCATTCGTTTCGACGATAATGCGGCTGTGCTAATCAACAATGATGGCAACCCAAGAGGCACCCGTGTTTTTGGTCCAGTCGCCCGCGAACTACGTGACAAAAACTTTACTAAAATTGTCTCCCTCGCTCCGGAGGTTCTGTAATGACGAAGGCTAATCCAACCACGACCCGCTACAAGTTACATGTCAAAAAAGGCGATACCGTCCAAGTGATTGCTGGCAGTGATAAGGGCAAAGTGGGTGAAGTCATGCAAACCTTGTCTAAGACTGGCAAAATTGTTGTAAAAGGCGTCAACATCCGCACAAAGCACATTAAGCCAAAACAAGAGGGAGAATCAGGGCAAATCGTCAGTAGCGAAGCCCCCATTCATAGCTCAAACGTCATGCTTTACTCCGAAAAGCAGAAGGTTGCTAGCCGTGTCTGTTACACCTTTGATGCTGAAGGGCGCAAGGTGAGAATGCTTAAAAAAACTGGCGAAACCATTGATTAGCAAATTCTTGTAGGGGTTAGTTGTTGATTGTTAGAAGCGACGTTAAAACTAAGCGGTTTACGTTCTACTACTCACCACTTCTCAGCTAAAGGCTAATTAATCAAGCAGCAATTCACAATTATTGGCTTCCCTGACCAAGCCCAGGGCAATTAAGGAACAACGACTATGGCAGAGCGACTCAAGACATACTATCAGGAGAATATTGTCCCAAAACTGACAGAACAGTTTGGCTACACCAATATTCATCAGGTTCCTAAAGTAATTAAGGTGACAGTTAACCGAGGTCTCGGTGAAGCTGCTCAAAATGCGAAGGCTCTGGAAGCTTCTCTAGCTGAAATCAGCCTAATTACTGGACAAAAGCCAGTAGTGACGCGGGCAAAGAAGGCGATCGCTGGTTTCAAAATCCGGCAAGGTATGCCTGTTGGTATCATGGTGACGCTCCGAGCCGGACGCATGTATGCCTTTCTCGATCGCCTGATCAACCTAACATTACCTCGTATTCGAGATTTTCGAGGCATTAGCCCCAAGAGCTTTGACGGACGAGGAAACTATACTCTGGGCTTGCGCGAACAGCTTATTTTTCCAGAAGTGGAATACGACAGTGTTGATCAAGTACGTGGCATGGATATTTCAATCATTACCACTGCAAATACTGACGAGGAGGGTCGCGCCTTGCTGAAAGAACTGGGCATGCCCTTCCGGGATAACTAAGGCAGCTTTATCAAGGGAAAATTATGGCGGCACACGACACTATTTCAGACATGCTGACGCGGATTCGGAATGCGAATCTGGCACGTCATCAAACGACCGAGGTTCCATCCACCAAAATGACCCGAAGCATTGCCAAGGTTTTGAAGGAGGAAGGCTTCATTACTGATTTTGCCGAAGCTGGCGAAGGCGTCAAGCGGAATCTAGTCATTGCTCTGAAGTATAAGGGCAAGGGAAAGCGCCCGATCATTACAACGCTGCGGCGTATTAGCAAGCCTGGGTATCGAGTTTACTCAAACCGTCGGGAACTCCCACGTGTCTTAGGTGGGATTGGGATTGCTATTATCTCTACTTCAAACGGAATCATGACTGATCGTGAAGCTCGTCGCACTGGCTTGGGTGGTGAAGTGCTCTGCTACATCTGGTAGATCAAGCACTTCACAGTGAACTTTCTGTCGAAAACTGGTAGCCGTTTAAGTAGGAGTAGTAGTTATGTCTCGCATTGGTAAACGTCCCATTGATATTCCCGGAAAGGTGACTATAGCCATTGACGGGCAGTCAATTGTCGTAAAAGGACCAAAGGGTGAGCTTTCTAGAGTCTTGCCAGGTGAAGTGGCGGTAGCTCAAGAGGGTGAAACCCTGGTTGTTACTCGACAAGATGAGTCACGTGCTGCACGACAAAGGCATGGTCTTTGCCGGACTTTGGTAGCTAACATGGTGGAGGGCGTTTCTCAAGGGTTTCAGCGTCGCCTTGAAATTCAGGGTGTTGGCTACCGCGCGCAAGTGCAGGGTCGCAATTTGATCCTTAACGTTGGTTATAGCAAGCCTGTTGAAATGGAGCCTCCTTCTGGCATTCAGGTTGCAGTCGAAAATAACACCAACGTCGTAGTCAGTGGCATCGATAAAGAGATTGTTGGAAATACAGCGGCTCGAATCCGAGCAGTTCGCCCACCGGAACCTTACAAGGGTAAGGGCATTCGTTACGCAGGTGAAGCGGTCAGACGCAAAGCTGGTAAGGCAGGTAAGAAATAATCATGAAGTTAACTCGCAAAGAATCAACACGTCGTCGGCACGGTCGGGTACGTCGTCGCGTTACGGGCACCTCAGAACGCCCTCGTCTAGCTGTTTTCCGCTCGAATCATCATATTTACGCTCAAGTCATTGATGACACTAATCAGCACACATTAGTAGCAGCCTCAACGCTTGAGCCTGATCTCAAAACGGCGCTACCGTCTGGCGCGAACTGTGATGCATCGACTCAGGTGGGCAAACTGATCGCCCAGCGATCGCTGGAGAAAGGGATTCAGCAAGTTGTCTTCGATCGTGGTGGTAGCCTCTATCACGGTCGAGTCAAAGCCTTGGCAGACGCCGCTCGTGAGGCTGGATTAATTTTTTAATCATGTTGGCTGTTAGCGATTAGCGGTCAGCTACCAACTATATCTAGCAACTAACAACTAACATCGGAGCGTTATGGCAAAGGGTCGTAAAAGTCCTAAGAGTCGGGAAAAAGAGACAGATTGGCAAGAGCGAGTTGTACAAATTCGCCGGGTTACCAAGGTCGTCAAGGGTGGTAAGAAGCTAAGCTTTCGGGCGATCGTAATTGTCGGCAACGAACGCGGTCAGGTAGGCGTGGGCGTGGGCAAAGCCAGCGATGTCATTGGTGCGGTCAAGAAGGGCGTTGCTGATGGCAAAAAACATTTGGTAGAAGTTCCCCTTACGAAGTCTAATTCTATTCCCCATCCTGCCAATGGTGCAGGCGGTGGTGCCAAAGTAATGATGCGCCCAGCGGCACCTGGTACGGGTGTAATTGCTGGGGGAGCTGTGAGGACCGTCCTTGAACTAGCGGGTGTTCGGAACGTGCTAGCAAAACAGCTTGGTTCAGGCAATCCCCTCAACAATGCGAGAGCGACTGTAAATGCTCTTGAAACACTACGCACCTTTGCTGAGGTTGCCGAAGAGCGTGGCGTTCCAATTGAAAATCTTTACGCTTGAGCCGCCGTAACCATTCACAACTATTAATCCCTTACAATATCAACCCTTAGTTTAGGTAGGACATCCATGAGACTTAATGACGCTGCGCCACAGGACGGCTCAAAAAAACGCTCTCGTCGCGTTGGTCGGGGGATCGCAGCAGGTCAGGGAGCAAGCTGTGGCTTCGGTATGAGAGGTCAAAAATCTCGATCTGGACGTCCGACCCGTCCTGGCTTTGAGGGTGGACAGATGCCTTTATATCGCCGCCTCCCCAAACTCAAGCAGTTCCCGCTAGTGAACCGCACTAACTACACCATTATCAATGTGGGAGCACTTGCGTCTCTTGGAGCCAACACAGACGTAACTCTGTCGTCTCTCATTGAGGCAGGTATTGTTACTAATGATGATGGTCCCTTAAAGTTGTTGGGCGATGGAGACGTGGCTGTGCCGTTGACTGTTCATGCGGCAGCCTTTAGTGCCTCCGCTCGCGCTAAGATTGAAGCAGCTAAGGGAACCTGTGAACTACTGGGTGCTAGCTGAGTACTGCGGATTGTGAGCGCTAGCCGCTGTTAGTTGATTGCTTGCTCTGACCCATGTGAGTTAGAGGCTTTTTTGCCACACTCTGCATTTGAACGACGTATACATAGAGGTATTGCTTCATGGTCGTTAGTCGAGATAAGACGCCAAGTGCTCAAGAAACCTTTGCCCAAATGGCTCAGGCTGCTGGACTGAGAGGTCGCATTCTTCTTACAGTAGGTATGCTGATCCTGATTCGTCTTGGGATGTTCTTGCCGTTACCAGGAATTGACCGAGCAGCGTTTGCTCAAAGTATTCAAAACAGCCCGTTGATTGGTTTTTTGAATGTGTTTTCGGGCGGTGGTATTGCAGCGCTAGGAATTTTTGCGCTGGGGATCTTGCCGTATATTAATGCTTCTATTATTTTGCAGCTTCTAACTTCTGCGCTTCCTGCACTTGAGAATTTACAGAAGAATGAAGGCGAGGCAGGACGACGTAAGATTTCTCAAATTACACGCTATGTTGCTCTGGGTTGGGCAATTGTCCAAAGTGCGGGTATCGCCGTTTGGGTAAAACCTTATGCGGAAAACTGGGGTCCACTATTTATTACTCAGACTGTGCTGGCATTAACTGCTGGTTCGATGTTTGTCATGTGGGTCGGCGAGTTGATTACTGAGCGCGGTATTGGTAATGGTGCGTCACTGCTAATCTTCGTCAATATTGTTTCTAGTTTGCCAACATCTCTGGGTCAGACTTTGGAGCTTGCTCAGAGTGGCGATCGCAGTGTCGTAGGCGGTGTTGTCATGCTGCTGATTGTCTTTTTGGTCATGATTGTCGGCATTGTGTTCGTTCAAGAGGGTAGTCGCCGCATTCCAATCATTTCAGCCCGTCGGCAAGTCGGACGCCGCATGTACATGGAGCGTAATAGCTACTTGCCATTGCGTCTCAATCAGGGCGGTGTAATGCCAATTATTTTCGCCTCCGCTGTACTGGTTTTGCCGATCACACTCGCTCAATTTACCAAGAATGACATTGCTATCCAGGTCGCAAATTACTTGAGTCCGAATGGAAATGCACCGTGGGTTCATGCTGCGCTTTACCTGGTTTTGATTCTATTCTTCAGTTACTTCTACGCATCTCTGGTTGTTAATCCTGTGGATATGTCTCAAAACCTAAAGAAAATGGGAGCCAGTATTCCAGGTATTCGCCCCGGCACCGCGACAAGCAATTACATCGAGCGTGTTCTAAACCGCCTCACTTTTTTAGGTGCTATTTTTCTCGGTCTAGTGGCGATCGTTCCTACCGCTGTAGAAGGCGCGACGCATGTGAGAACGTTTCAGGGCATAGGAGCAACTTCACTGCTTATTCTTGTCGGCGTTGCTATCGATACGGCTAAACAGGTTCAAACTTACGTCATATCCCAGCGCTACGAAGGGATGGTGAAACAGTAGTGGCACGTCTTATTCTTCTCGGTGCTCCAGGTGCTGGCAAAGGAACTCAGGCAAAAACGTTAGCAACGCTGTGCCAGATTCCTCACATTTCTACTGGCGATATCTTGCGTGCTGCGGTGACTCAGCAAACCAACCTTGGCTTAAAAGCACAGTCATACATGGATCAGGGAAACCTGGTTCCTGATCAGCTTGTAGTTGATTTAATTCGTGAGCGCCTGGCCCAGCCAGATGCTCAGACAAGCTGGATTCTTGATGGCTTTCCACGAAACGTTACGCAAGCTATGTTTTTGGATGAACTTTTAACGGAAATCAATCAGGTGTATGCTCATGCGGTCAATTTAGAGGTGCCCGATGAGGTGCTTGTAAAAAGAATGCTTGGGCGTGGACGGCAAGATGACACAGAAGCAATCATTCGGCGTCGGCTACAGGTCTATCATGAGCAGACTGCTCCATTAATTGATTTTTATCAAGGTCGTCACAAGTTTACTTCAGTCAATGGCAACTTACATCCCGATGAGGTGACAACCGAACTCAAAAAGTTTGTCTAAAATCAATGGGCAGTGAGAGTAGCTGTTTGTGTTGGGTCGCTTGCTGACGAAAAATCTAGTAGTCTCAAGCATCTCTCCCTTTAGCTCCTTCATTTCACTGATTGAAGGGTGAATGATTTAGACTCAAAGAGAAGCTATTGATCCTGTCTGGTGCATAAAGCTGAGCTTATTTTAATGTTGTCTGCTAATTGCTGGAGGAATTCAAATTGTCAAAGCAAGATCTGATCGAAATGGAAGGAACCGTAACCGAGTCCCTTCCTAACGCCATGTTTCGTGTCAAACTGGATAATGAATTTAATGTGTTGGCGCATATTTCTGGAAAGATTCGGCGGAATTATATCAAAATTCTGCCAGGCGATCGCGTCAAAGTTGAACTGACCCCTTACGACTTAACTAAGGGAAGGATTACATATCGTCTTCGCAATAAAAAGTAGCTGAATGATTGTTAGCAAAGAAAATTTAATAGAACATTGGTTAAGAAATTATACCATTTGACAAAATTCGATTCTTCTTGATAGAATGTTATGTTTGTAATACTGGCTGAATGAGGCATGAAAGTTCGAGCGTCTGTTCGTAAAATTTGTGAGAAGTGCCGCGTCATACGTCGTCGTGGCAGAGTGATGGTTATTTGTCCTAACCCAAAGCATAAGCAGCGTCAGGGTTAGTAAGCGGCATTGGTCTTTCCTTTCTCCAGCCTGTGCTTAAGGTAGCAAGCAATTAGGTTGTGGACAGAGGAAAGAGCCTTTAGAAGAAGTAAAAGACTGGGAGAGAAAAGCGTGGCACGGATTGCCGGAGTAGATTTACCTCGAGACAAACGCATTGAAATTGGTCTCACTTACATTTATGGAATTGGACTTACCCGTTCCAAAGATGTTTTGAAGACGACTGGCGTTAACCCAGACATTCGCGTTAAAGATTTGAGCGACGCCGATGTATCGTTGCTGCGTGAGGAAGTTGAAGAGAATTATCAGATTGAAGGTGATTTGAGACGGTTGGAATCCATGAACATCAAGCGATTGATGGATATTGGTACCTATCGCGGACGTCGTCACCGTCTTGGTCTCCCCGTTCGGGGTCAAAGAACGCGTACAAATGCTCGTACTCGTCGTGGCGGACGCCGTACGGTTGCTGGCAAGAAGAAGGCTCCCAGTAAGAAGTAGTTTTGCGTTAATGCTTTCTAGCCAGAGAAGTGGCTTATCTCTGGCTCTTGTTGCTTGAGATTAACTTTTCTAACGCTACGACTACAGCGATCGCCGTTTCCCACCTTTAGCCGACTACGTTAAACCCTAAATTAGAGAATTGACAATGGCGCGACAACCAGCTAGAAAAACCGGGGCACGCAAGCAGAAGAAGAATGTACCTAGCGGTGTAGCCTACATCCAATCCACATTCAACAACACTATTGTTACGATTTCCGACACTAACGGCGAAGTTATTTCTTGGGCTTCCGCTGGTTCAAGTGGTTTTAAGGGCG
>JBBSHC010000088.1:0-8688 GCA_038253425.1 Leptolyngbyales cyanobacterium
AAGCAAACTCATGTGCGGCAGTGATCTCACCCTTGGTCAAATCTTTAAGGCAGAATGGACTTTACACTTAGAAATACTTAGCTCTATTATCTTGGCAATTCGAGCTAAAAATTAACGCTTACCAAAATTGAATCTAGACATTGAGGAGATGACAAGAGTAGATCTGTATCTCTTTAAGGTCATACTTTTTAGAGTCATGCCCTAATCTCCCCTCACTTGCAGGAGTAACCAATGCAACTGCCAAGGTCGCCCTTAAAAGAAGCGTTACCGAGTTTCTCGCTGGTACTAGAAACTGAAAACTTAGCCAGTGCCGCGATCGATGGCTTATCCCAGTCTCTAGATTCGTTGCTTGCTCAAAGCATTTCACCAACCGCTGCCAACGAAGTCCTGATCATTGACAGTGGTTACGTTCCAGGCGAACTGCTCACCCACCTTCGTACCCGTTATCCCTGGCTGAAGGTGCATCAACCGACCGACCCAACGAGCTACTACAAGGCAAAGATGTTGGGGGCAACCTTGGTTACAGGTCAAGTGATTGTCTACTGTGACTCTGACTGTATCTACGAACAGGACTGGCTCCTCAACCTACTCCGCCCCTTTACTCAGTCTGATGACATTCAAGTCGTTGCAGGCGAAACAACAACCTACGGGTGGGGTCCCTATGGCACCGCAATGGCACTAACCTATATTTTCCCACCATTCTCTAACGCCAAAGTGTTGGCTCCAACAGCTCAATATTTTCTCAACAATGTGGCATTTCGCCGCGATTTTCTACTGCAAACGCCCATTCCTACAGACTTATCGCTCTATCGAGGGCATTGTGTCATCCATGCTCAGCGTCTACGGCAGCAAGGCTACACCATTTGGCAGCAACCGAACGCAAGAGCAAGGCACGCCCCACCGAGTAGCCCCTCTCACTTTTTCTGGCGCTTTTTGCTGATTGGTCATGACTATTATTGGCAGAATCAACTATTAGCATCCCCAGGTAGTGATAGCGATCAATTGCATCCAACCCAGGCAAAGCTTGACGATCACGCTCCTACAGCAGGGTTTAAGGGGAAACTGGCTATCTTTAACGATCGCATCCGTAAAATGATTCAACACGATCGCCGTCACCTGCTTTACTTTCCCTTCGCTGTGCCGATCGTGCTTACCGCTGCCTTCCTCATCTTCGTTGGTTACAGCCTTACTGCCTCCCGTTCCGACTATTTACTCAAGCACTACAGCCATGTTTTGTAAGACTAAAGTTCTATGAAGCTAAGGGTCTGTAAAACAAAACCAGGTCAAGTGAGAATCAGCTTAACGGAGTCACCCACGCCGCTGCATGACGATGAAAGCTTGCTGCATCCCGTTTCTGCATCCCCAGCAAGCAAACTATTGCCCCATTGAATCATCATGTTCTGTGCGCGGTTAACCCTTGCTATTGTAGCGGCACCTTAACGCCACTATTTAAGCTTTGAGGCTTAAAGAAGTCGATCGGATCAACAGAGGCTGGCTTGGGATCAGAAGTAGAAAGCTTTTGAATCAATGAGTCAACTGAACCCTGGGATGAAGGCGTTTTCACACGCGAATGCGCTTCGAGTGGACCCACAATGCTATTCAGTTGGTCTGCGGTGTAGGGTGCAAAAGATTGACCAGAGCGGAATGGCATCCTACTAAGCGACGCTGGCTGAGTGACTAACGGTAGATTCTGAGTTGACAGAGAAGTGGTAGCCTGAGTTTTTGGAGCGGTAGTTTGAAGTACTGCCTGAGCGTTTACTCCATTGCTATCAAGCGCGATCGCTACTAGCGTCAACAGACCAGCAACAAGCAACTGTTTCATGAGAGCGCTCCTTCAGGTATCTGGTATGAGACCGATCGTCTCTTTCCAAGATAATCCATCCGTCAGGAATTTCAGCCTTCGTAAACTGAACGATACAGTCAGGGCTGACACCGTTAAGACCGCAGACAAAACCGACCGAGATATTCTCAGCTAAGCGTTGGTGTTTAAACTGTCAGGTTGCTTGCAGGCTCTAACACCAAGGCGAATAGGCACAGCTAGAAATAAGCACTCTAACGAGCGCGATCGCCTTCAAACTCAAGCTCAACTACACCATAATCCAATGGTTGACTGACTGACGGATCAGCTACCCGTTGCACAACCGATTCAAGCTTGCTTACACGGCTGTCAAGAGCAGCACTGGTAGCACCCCGATGTCCTAGCTCTGTTGCCAGTAGGTCAATGCTATCCAGCGAATCTTCGATCGCGGTGAGGCGACTATCCAAAACAGCAGATTCTTGCGGTTGCTCGATATACTGGCTGACCAGACTTTGCTGCATGATGTATTCTTCCAGGCGACCGACGCGCGATTCCAGGACTGAAAATGCTTGCTGCCGCTGGTCAAGCTGCTCAGCTAATTGCGCGACCCGCTTGAGCAAAGGATCAACGTCCATTTCCTTAAAGCTCGGTGCCTCTGATGGTGCGGTGCGATCGAACTGCTGAGTCATTGGTTTCGCGATCAAGTCAGCCTGAAAGGGGTTAGTTTGAAGCCACGGTGGTGTGGGGAAACCCTGCGGTAAGAGCCGTGTCGCTTCATAGGTGAGGCTCACAAGTCCGTCTTCAAGGCTACCCAACAAAGCCAGCCCTAACGCTTCGATCAGCTTGTAGTTAGACTCCAAATTATTTGCCACGGCTACATTCCTCTGCGTGTGTCACAACTTACGAAGGTCAACGGCGGTGAGCGCTCCAGGTACTAAAGCGACCGTTTCAGGCGAGAAATTTTAGTTGCTTCTAAGTTAGAGCGATCGCTGCGGTGCTACGTCCCTCTAGAGAATGAGTTAGGGGCTGCTCCTGCTGTAGTCAACCGTCCGAGCACCCTTAGCACTCCGCAAAATGCTACTTTACGTAAAGAAAAATTAACTGGCAGAGGGCTAATGACGTCATCTCGTTCTGCATACTCATCAGCACACCCATCTCTGGATAGCACCAAAACAGGACTAGCAGCCATCCTCTACGACTTGGACGGCACGTTGGTAAATACCGACCCGCTCCACTTCAGCGTTTGGCAAGCGATGTTGCAGGACTGCGGACTAGAAATTGATGAAGCCTTTTACCAAGCCAGGATGAGCGGACGCTTGAATCCAGCGATCGTGCAAGATCTGCTGCCGCACCTTTCTGCCAGCGAGAGCCAGCAGTTTATAGACCAAAAAGAAGCGCGCTTTCGAGCACAGGCTCCTCAATTACGTCCATTAGCGGGACTAAATGACTTAATGCAATGGGCGATCGCGCAAGGTCTGAAACAGGCAGTTGTAACCAATGCGCCCCGCGAAAATGTGTATCACGTATTGAAGGCGCTACAGCTAGAAACGACCTTTGATCAGGTTGTGATCGCCGATATACTGGGCATTGGTAAACCTGATCCCGCTCCTTACACCCATGCGCTGAAGCAGTTTGGTTTGTCTGCTCAACAAGCGCTGGCGTTTGAAGACTCACCCTCTGGCATTCGATCGGCGGTTAGTGCTGGCATTCCCACTATTGGCATTGCTTCCACTCACGATCCCCAAACACTGTACGCGCTCGGAGCTTTACTGGTCGTCCCCGATTTTGCGTCTCCTGCACTATGGGCGTTGCTGGAGAGAGTAGCGCAAGGTGGTCAGCCAACAGTTTGATAGGCTTGCTGTACGAACGTGCTCTGCGGCAAGGGGTGGTGTTCTAGCTTTCTCTAAGCGGATAGGCTTTAGAGGAAATCAGCCCTTAAGCTGAAGCTCGTTTCCATGCTGGCTCCTGGCGCTAGGTGAATGAGTCGATCGCCCGTATTAATCGCATTCCGCCCTGCCGTCCAGGGTTCCAAACAGTAGAAGTCTTTGCCTTTCACCGTCCAGAAGACCATCATTGAGAAGGCATCGCTTTGAGTGAGCGTCAGCCGTAACCCTTGAGCGCGATCGACCACACTGGCAGACTGACGCGCTAGTCCTCTAAAGGCAACGTCGATTTCGTCTTGTTCGACATCAAAAGTACCATCAAACGCCCGTACGATATGAGTGCGTTGATCTAGCAGGCGATCGCTGGGGAGATCAAATACTAGTTGAGTTTTGTCTGTGATCGGAAAGTAAGGATGAAACCCGACTGAGAACGGTAGCGATACGTCAGACTGATTGGTGTAATGCTGATGCGCGTTTAACGTATTCCCATCCAGCGTGTAAGTGAAAGTGAGCTGAAAGTCAAACGGGTAAATAGCACGGGTTTGATCGTTGCTAGTCAGTTGCAGCGTTAGGCTCACCTGGTCTTGCGTTGCCTGATCCACAACTTCCCAGGGCATGTCGCGGGCAAAGCCGTGCTGCTTAAGTGTGTAGGGCTGACCGTTGTAGGTGTAAGTGTTGTCTGGCAAATTGCCGCAAATGGGAAACAGAATGGGAATGCCGCCCCGCACTGACAGCGTTGGATCTGCAAAGCGTGGTTGGTCAAGATAAAGGATATCCCGCTCTTGAAGCCGCCAACGGGTGACTATGCCGCCCCGCTCTGGCACAACCTCTAGCACCGACTGCGAGGCTCGATCTGTGAGTGTATAGGTTTTGTATTGACCCTGTTCAACTGCGATCGCAAACATGCTATTACCTCACCATACGGTTGCTGCTAACAGCGAAACATTGGGGATCAAATCTGCACCCACCTGTGCCGACGCGACCCAATCGTCACGGCGATCGCGTCGAGTGGCTGTCTTAGCTTTTGAGGCTGACGCTTGCTTAGAAGTTGAACTGTCCGTAGTCGCCTGTTGTGTAGACGGCACATAGCTCAGTGTTCTGTCGTTCTGTAAAGCTGAGTGTACATCAGGGCTAGAGGAGGTACTGGAGTTGGCACCCTCTGGTGTAGCAGGCTCTCTCGCCGGAACCATTGAATCAGATGGAGAACGCTCGTCTTGAGCGCTGTTGGGTCCCGGCTGACTCGATTTGAATGGCGTCCGGCTCGGTGACGTGATGAATGAGTCGGTGGGGTTGGCAAAGCCAGAGTGTTTTTTCTTTTGGAAGGGTGTTGCTGACCCACGATCGTTAAAATCAGGGGCGGGAATGGCTGTTTCAGGCGGGGTTGGCGAGGGTGCTGGCTCGGTTGAGTTGATGGGGTCAACAGCACCATTAGTAGGTGCCGGAGCAGAATCTGCTGGGGCAACGTTAGCTGGCATACTGGACGGCGTCGATGGTTCCGCCGATGGTGTTGTGTTTAGTGGTGTCGTTTCCGTGGGAACTGGGGCTGCTGGAGAATCTGTTGCAGGGGCACTGGCATCAATCCCTGCTGGAGTTGAGGCAGCAGACTCTGTGGTTGGGTTGGGGCGGGCATCCAGCGCGATGGGCGATCGCATCGGCTGTTTAAAGCTGCTAGAAAGATCCGCAATTTGATTCAAAATCTGGGCACTACGATCGCCAGTCGCTACCTGCGGTCGATAGCCACGCACTTCCACCGGAACAAACTCAACTTTCATTTGTTTGTCTTTGAGTGCAACCTTCAAAACAGCGGTATCGTAATCGCTGCGAGGATTGCCGCCAAAAATAAAATTGCCCATTGAGTAAGCGATCGGACGTCCCTTATAAATTTCTGCCCCCTGCAACACATGGGGATGATGCCCCACAACGACATCAGCGCCCTGGTCGATCGTGAAGTGCGCCAAGTCTACCTGCCAATCAGCGGGATGGGTTGATAGTTCTTCACCCCAGTGATAGTTCACAATGACCCAGTCTACTTGACTGCGAACGGCTTTGATATCCTCGGCAATCCGTTGCTCATCGGCATAGTTGGTGCCGGGAGTATTCTCAGTAGCGCTGGCAAAATCTAAGCCATAGTAGCCAAAGTAGGCGACGCGCTGCCCCTTCACATCAATAATTTCGGGGCGACGCGCTTCTTTCACGTCTCGTCCGGCTCCTACGTGCTCAATGCCTGCTTTATCAAGGGTTTCCAGGGTTTCCAATAAGCCCGCATCCTGGTAATCCATCGCGTGGTTATTAGCTAGATTAACCAGGCTAATGCCACCACTGGTCAGCACTTTTGCCGAGTCGGGATCGGCTTTGAAGTTAAACTGCTTGTCCGGTAGCGGTAAAGTCGCCCTCGTCAGAGGATTTTCTAAATTGACCATGCCCAGATCAGCGTTGCGGTACGCGTCCATATTGGCAAAAGTGCGCTCATAGTCCTGCCCGATCGCATCAGCAAAATGATCTGCCAGGGTTACATCACCTGCGAACATCAGCGTCACTGTAGGGTCAGCAGGATCAGGCACTCGATCGTGTTTCATCACGGGTACGGTTTCGAGCGCTGCCTGCACACTGTCGGGACGGGGGAGCGGCTTGGGATTCGCATTCGTTTTAGGGGGAGACGACGATGCGATCGCGTTGGTTTGCTCTGACGGCGCTTTAGAAAAACCCAGTACGCAACCAAAAACAAAGGCAAAAATCGGTGGTCCGCTCACCAGCATTGAGCGCATGAGCTTGAGCTGCGATCGCCGTTGAATCGTGTGTTGAAGCTGCGATCGTAAATGCTGTGACCGTTGTTTGCGGGCACGACGCGCTGGAGACACCACACGCACCGCCTGTTCCCAGCGAATCGATCGCTCATGGGTCAATTTGCCAGCAATGCGAAGCCCCTCAATCTGAGCGGAATTTAATTGCCAAATGCGGCGGCAGATGAAGCGAACAACCTGATCACGCCATGCTTGGGACAGTTCCGCACGCGTCTTTGAAAGCGGAAATTCTACCAACACCTTTAAACAGCCCGGGCTAACACCGCCTACATAAGCGCGGATACCGTAGGGCTGCAACGCGTGGTTGACCCAGTGCGCGATCGCTTGAAAGTTTCCTGTCCGCGCTAACTCCACCAGCGATGGCTGGTACTGCTCTGTGTAAACCATACATCTGACCTCACTTTCTGCCGCATCACACCGTCGCTGTGCGGCATCTTCTACACTGCTAAAGAACTGCCGCGCTCATTAGTTCATTAATACTCTATAATTTCCAACTTTCGGCACAAAATAACGATCGAACTGCTGAAATCTTCAGAATCGTCTGCTTTCTGCCTCGTCTAAAGCCCTCCCACAGACAACCAAAATGCGCCCCAAAGAGTCACAAAGATGCCGCTAGATAGCTGTAGGTTGGGCAACTCGTCGGAATTAATTGCAAAATAAAAGCAGTTATCGTTACAACGGTTTGACATGGCTACATTGCCCGCCAATATCAAGGATTTGCTTTCTGATCTAATGACGCGCTACCGCACTCGTGTCGATTATTTAGCAGTGCGGCTCGAAGCAGCGGAAGGATCAGATATCTTCCTACGCGGCAACAAAATTGAAACCTTGACGGAAGGCATTGCGATCGGTGGACAGGTGCGAGCTTGCCACAAAGGTGGTTGGGGGTTTGCCAGCTTTAATCAGCTCTCAACTTTGAGCGATCGGATTGAAGAAGCGATCGCAGCAGCCCATCTAGTTGGTGATGAAGAAACACTCCTGGCAACTGTGCCCCCTGTTCAAGCGACCTGCATTTTACCGCTCACGGGCACCGATCCCCGCCAAATTTCCCTCGCGCAGAAAAAGCTGCTTTGCCAGCACTACAGCGATATTCTCCGCAGCGTTAGCCCTCAAATTGCTACCGTTTCCGTTCGCTACGGCGACAGTGCCCAGCATGTCATGCTTGCTACCTCTGAAGGCACCTTGCTAGAGCAATCATGGGTTGACATGGAAATGCGGTTTGCTGCTACTGCCCGCAACGGCGAGACCGTGCAAACAGGACGCGAAACAACCGGGTCACGCAAAGCTTATGAGGATCTATTGGGCTTAGATGCCCAGGTGCGTAGTGCTGCTCAGCGAGCGGTTGATTCCTTAGCACTGCCGCCTGTGCGGGGGAATGCCTACACCGTGGTCATCGATCCCGTTCTCAGCGGTTTGTTTGTTCATGAATCCTTTGGTCATCTTTCGGAAGCCGATCTGTCGTACGAGAACCCAGATCTGATGGAAGTGATGAGCCTCGGTCGGCAATTTGGTCCCACGGATCTGCAAATCTTTGATGGCGCAGCCCCGCCCGGACATCGCGGCAGCTATCTCTACGACGATGAGGGTACGCCTGCCACTACCACCCAACTCATTAAAGATGGGGTGCTGGTCGGACGGCTACATTCGCGTGAAACGGCTGGCAAGCTGGGTGAAACCGCAACGGGCAATGCGCGCTGCCTCAACTACCACTACCCGCCGATCGTCCGCATGACTAATACCTGGATTGAACGCGGCAAAACGCCTGTCGCCGATCTCTTTACTGGCATCAAAGAGGGGGTTTATGCCCGTAACTGGCTGGGTGGCATGACGAACGGCGAGATGTTTACGTTTACGGCAGGAGAAGCCTGGATGATTCGCGATGGCGAAATTGCGGAACCAGTGCGAGATGTCACGTTATCAGGTAACGCCTTCAAGACGTTGGGGGATATTGAAGCGATCGGCGACGATTTCTTTTGGGACGAGTCAGGTGGCTGTGGCAAAGGTGGACAAAGCGGTTTACCGGTCGGCTGTGGTGGACCGAGCTTGAGGATTCGCAATGTCGTAGTAGGGGGAGAGACCTTAGAGGAGTAAAGGTAGGAAGGGGCTTTTGCCGCTCTTGGGGGGGGGTATGATTTAGCTCAAGCCCCCAACAGGTATAGGTTGACTCAACAACTTAGGCAATTTCCAGAAAAGATTTTACCCTTCG
>JBBSHC010000089.1:0-8672 GCA_038253425.1 Leptolyngbyales cyanobacterium
GAGTTTGGTTAAGCAAGCAGCCGTTAGCGCTCAGCGTTTGGTTGGCTGCTGCGGCTAAAATTTCTGACATTCGTTCTTGAGAGCCGTTGGAAACTGTGGCTCCTTATTCTTTCTGTATTTGTGTATGCGTGTCGTAACCTGCGGGCACACTAAACATGGCAGCTCTGCACTGCTAATGATCACTCTTTTTGTAAAGAGTTAGTGAACTAGGAAGGGAATTCTTAACTCTGGGTTAAGCTATATGCTCAAAAGGTTAACTTTGGGTTAAGATAGCTCGACATCGATCGCGGCATCGACACCGTTATGGAACGGATACGTTTACGCAAAGGAGCATCACAATGAATCAATCGGA
Organism: Leptolyngbyales cyanobacterium; assembly: GCA_038253425.1. Lineage (GTDB taxonomy): Bacteria > Cyanobacteriota > Cyanobacteriia > Leptolyngbyales > Leptolyngbyaceae > Stenomitos. Next base: position 353 of record JBBSHC010000089.1, read on the forward strand.
CTTTCTGTATCCGCGATCGCGTTATCGGGGCACTGTGAAACCGGAGAATCTTGTTTTCAATGCGAATCTACAAGAATTCTCGCAGCGGGTCAGCTATATTTGCTGTCTTGAAACGGGTGGTAAGCTCTCGCCAGAGCAGTCTTACAAAGAAATTAAGTCGCTTTGGAAACAGCTCAAGCAGAGCAAGCGTCAGCTTGGCATCGGTGAAGCTCAGCAGGGAGACTGATTGCTGGATTAGTGACGGCTGTAGAAGCGCTGGATGATGATCCTAGCCTTGTGCGTGTGGGATGGGTTGCACACTTAGACGACACACGATCGCATGAACGACGATCGAAAGGAAGCGCGATCGCCCAACAACATCTGGCGTTTCTACAGCTACGCTCTTGATAGATAGATCGGTTCTAAATCTTGCTAAATCTCTAAAGGCTACGGTTAGACAAGGCGTCACACTGGCAGCAAGGGTTGAGCTGTTGTGACCGATTGATAATAGCTGCGAAGTTGACGGGTAGCCGCTTCCCAACTCCAGCGCTCGGCTTCACGACGGGCATTGCGGCGTAGCATTTCGCGTTCCTCAGCATTTGACAGTAGGCGTTTTGTGGCTACGATCGCGCCGTTTTCGTCGGTGGGATCAAACAAGTAGCCATTAACCCCATCCTGCACAATGTCGGGGATGCCACCCGATCGCGCTGCTACAACTGGACAACCCGCTGCCATCGCTTCTAACAGCACCAAGCCTAGTGTCTCGGTACGGGAGGGAAAAACAAAGGCGTCAGCAGAGGCAAAGGCAGTTGCTAACTCTCGCCCTTGCAAATAACCAACGAAATGGGTCGAAGTGCCTGCAAAGTGTTGTTCTAGCGCTTGTCGATGCGGACCATCGCCCACTAGCGCCAACCTCGCATTGGGGATGGACTCAAGCACAGGTTTGATGCGATCGACTTCCTTTTCAGGCGAGAGGCGACCCACATACAGCAGCAACGGACTTTCAGGATGTCCCTGGCTCAGGTGCGATCGCATCTCCTGGCTGGTCAGATAAGGCTGAAACGTTTCGGTATCCACACCACGTTGCCAGACGCTCACCCGCTCAATGCCGTGTTCTGTGAGCGCTTGCTGCATAGCAGTCGAGGTGCAAAGGTTCAACCGTGCCTGATTGTGTCCGGCTTTCAGCAGTTCCCACATGACCCCTTCCAGCATCCCCAACCCATAATGCTGAAGATACTCCGGCAGATGGGTATGATAGGACGCCAGCAACGGAATGTTTAGCGTTTTGCTATAAAATAGACCTGCCAAACCTAAGACGGCTGGGTTTACTACATGGATGAGATCTGGTTTAAAGCGCTCGACCGCATAACCAACCGAGGGACGCGGCAGCGCCAGCTTCAACTCCGGGTACAGCGGCAAGGGGAACCCAGACACGCCATGAATCTTGGCACCTTTGTACTCGGTTAACCCACCATCCGGCGAGATGACCAAAACCTGATCGCCCTGCCGTTGCAAGTGCTCTACTGTGTAGCGCAGCCGCGTCACAATACCGTCCACTTTAGGTAAAAAGGTTTCGGTGAACAGGGCGATTCGCATAAGGGCAAACAATCGGTAGGTTGAATGAATTGACGTTGAAGCAACTGCGATCGATGCTGATTAGACGCACTGGCTCATTAAAGCCGCTCTTGGGGGAGTGTGCAGAGACCATGAACGCCAACGGCAACCATCACTCCACCCAACAAGACACCGATTCCTTCAGCAAAACAGTTCAGTCGATGGCGATTCTCAGCAGCTTGGGCAACACTCAAAGCTCGCACCGATACAGCAGGGTTTTGAGCCAGCTTTTGGTAGTTTTGATAACTATTACCTAACGTGATCCATTCAGGAAACAGATAATAAGTACTGATGCCCATAAACATCGTACCCGGAAGCACCACCAAAACCAGGAGGGCAAGAACGCGAATATTCATAGCCACTTACCGCTGCCATTTTACTTTCGGTAAAATCTGAGACTCATCCACGCGATCCTTGTACTTTGTCGCAAAGTTTAGCAGGGAATCGAGCAGAGAGTTAGAGAGGTAGTGAGGCTGCAAGCCCAAGTCAAGCAGGTTGGTGTTCTTGGCGTTGAAGTAATGCTCTTCTTTTTCAATGCGAGGGTTTTCCAGGTGGTTGATTTCGACCTTCAGCCCGATCGCGCTACCCGCTTTTTCAACCATACTCGCCAGATCACCTACACTGAATAGCTCTGTAAACTGGTTGAAGACCCGGAATTCGCCAGGATTAGCAGGAGTGGCGATCGCCAGTTCGATACAGCGCACCGTATCGCGGATATCCAAAAAGCCCCGTGTCTGTCCGCCTTTGCCGTAAACGGTGAGCGGATGACCGACCGCAGCCTGAACGCAGAAGCGGTTTAACGCCGTACCAAAAACACCGTCATAGTCAAGGCGGTTGATCAGCAATTCATCCATGCCCGTTTCGTCTGTTAAGACGCCGTAGACCACGCCCTGGTTCAAATCGGTTGCACGTAAGCCCCACATTTTGCAAGCGAAGTGAATGTTGTGGGAGTCATGCACTTTGCTCAGGTGATACATACTGCCTGGTTGTTTGGGGTAGGGCAGCGTATCTTTGCGACCGTTGTGCTCGATCGTGATGTAGCCTTCTTCAATATCAATGTTGGGGGTGCCGTACTCGCCCATTGTTCCTAGTTTCACCAGATGGCAGTCTGGGAAACTCTCTTTCATGGCGTAGAGCAAGTTGAGTGTGCCCACGACGTTGTTGACCTGCGTGAGAACAGCATGTTCCCGATCGATCATCGAAAACGGTGCCGATCGCTGTTCGCCAAAGTGAATGATCGCCTCTGGTTCAAACTGGTGCAGCGTCTTGTCTAGAAAGGCGTAATTGGTAATATCGCCCACAAATAGATCGATGGTTTTGCCAGTCAAGTCATGCCAGCGTTGCAGCCGCTGTTGGATGGGCGCGATCGGAGTCAGCGTATCAACGCAAAGCTCCAAATCCCAATGCCGCCGCACAAAGCTGTCTAAAATTCCAACATCGTGCCCTCGGTTGGAAAGATAAAGTGCAGTTGCCCAACCGCAGTAACCGTCACCACCAATAACTAGGACTTTCATCGTGTCAAATCTTGCTTGCTTGCAGATACTCCGCTCAATCTACCATTCCTCTGTCCTTCTGGAGCATCAATTTGAAGGGATGGGATCAGCCATTGCTATCGTTTGATCTGAGTGTTTGCGGAAAGGCAGGCGCTCCTTGCAGTAAAAGCACGTATCAGCCATTAGCTTTTAGCTATCAGCTTTTTACTGACTCCCTAGGGGCTGTCATCAATTAGCCGTAGAAGCCTTCTTAATCAGGGATCTCAAGCTTTATCACTATTCGGCTATGAAAGGCTAAAAGCCTACTCCTGAAAGGGTTATGGATTTAATTGATGACACGCTCTAGCCCTAAAGGACATTTAAGAGCGACTCCCGACTTCTGACTCTCGACCGCTGCAATCCATCACATTATTCTCTACAGACTCGTAGAATCAAAAGGTTGCTCATCCTCATTGCCCCCATGACCTATTGCCTTGGCATCCTCTCGCACGCTGGTTTAGTCATGGCTGCCGACTCGCGCACCAATGCTGGGGTTGATTATATTTCAACGCATCAAAAGCTCTTCGATTTCTCGGATCCTGGTGAGCGCGTTATTCTCATTTGCACTGCCGGAAATCTCTCGATCACGCAAGGCACCCTCACCCTACTGCGACGCGATCTGATTGCAAAAACTGATACTAACCTGCACACCCTACCCAGCCTGTACGAAGTGGCGCGTTACATTGGTGCCAAAGCGCGACAAATTCAGGAACAAGACCGTCCCTGGTTAGAAAAAGACGGCATTGATTTCAAATGTACGTTTCTCGTGGGTGGGCAAGTACGCGGTGAAGCGCCTGCGTTGTTTTTGGTCTACAGCCAGGGCAACTGCATTCAAGCCTCGAAGGAAACGCCCTTTCTCCAGGTTGGCGAAGCGAAGTACGGCAAACCCATTCTCGATCGCATTCTCGCTTTTGATACTCCGTTAGAAGCGGCGGCTAAATGCGCCCTGTTGTCGATCGACTCCACGATGAAGTCCAACATCTCTGTAGGTCCCCCGATCAACCTGGTGATGTATGAGACCGACACCTTCAAAATTCGTTACGAACTCAAGTTACGCCTCGGAGCGCCCTATTTATCTAAGGTTCGCAAAATGTGGGAGCGATCGCTCAATGATGCGTTTGATCGAATGCCCAACATTGACTGGGAACACTACTCCGAACTGGCAGACGACATACCACCGATTGAATAAATCTTTAAGTTGAATCAGTTTTCAAGCCAGCCCATCAGTAGACACCATTGACTACACATTGATTACACAGACTCCAAGCTGAACGCTGAACGCTGCGACCCAACGCCACTACTTTGATCGCTCGATCGTCAGTTGATACGTCATGGTGGACTGAATGCCATCCGTCTGCTGAAAAGAACCCGTAATAGGAGCAGCGTAACGAGGCAGAGCGCTGGCAACAAGAGCAATATGTCGATCGGCAACCGCGAGTCCCTGGGTCGGATCATACCCCCGCCAACCACCACCAGGCACGTAAACCTCAGCCCAGGCATGGAGATGACGATCGTTGCTGTCTAGATCGCCCTCCTGATACCCGCTGACAAAGCGAGCCGCCAGCCCGATCGCTCGGCATGTTTCAACAAATAGCACCGCAAAATCACGGCAACTGCCCGATCGCGTAGACCAGGTAACACCTGCCGGAAGGGGATCACCTGTTTCTCGAATCATGTAGCCACAGTTTTTATAGATACGTTGGTTGAGTTCGCCCAAAAACTGTACCGTGTTGCCGTTCACAGCCTGTAAAAGTTCCTGCGCCAATTGCACCGCGATCGGATCGACCCCCGTTTTGTACGGCACCTGTTGACCGCTCAGATACGGCTGGAGCTGTATCAGCAATGATGAGGGATAGTCGATCGGTAGCTGGACTGCCCACGGCTCCGGCAAATAATCGAACGGGTTTGTGCGCTGAGTCTCGACCTGCGATCTCACTTGAATCATCAGCAGTTCGCTAGGGTCAGGCTTAAACCGCAGATTAATCAGCGTATTGCCATCTAAAGCGTCGATCGTAGACTCATGCGAAGGGGTGGGCGTCACCATTAACGCGAACGATCGTAGGGTCTGTCCACTATCACTGCGCGGTCTGAGGCGCACCGTATGCGGCTGCAACTGTACGGGCTGACTGTAGCTGTAGTGAGTGGTGTGGCTGATGTTGTAAAGCAAAGGACGCTAGTTTAGTGGTTGTTAAGAAGGCAAAAGGTAAAAGGTAAAAGGTAAAAGGTAAAAGGCAAAAGGTAAAAGCGACTTAGGCTTGGGAGCAACAAACCAGCAACCAACCTTAACTCAAAACTCGTCAGTCAAAATTCGTCAGTCAGAAGCCTTCTTACCGACGGCTGTTTCCCGATCGCTCCTCCTTATCCAAGGGGCTGAAGCGCAATAAAGGTTTCAAAGACCTTCTGACCAACATCATTCATGCGAATTTGCAAGTCGTCTAGCGTTTCGTGTAAGCCAGCCTGCATGATATCTTCGATCGTGAGGTAGTCTAAGTCAGTACGAAGGCGTCCCAGTGTACGTTCCACAGGAGTGCGCCAGGTGCCAACCGGAGTACCCGTAATTTGGTGCAGCGATCGCTCTGCCTGCAAGAGACAAAAGCGTACCGATCGCGGAAAATCTGCTTCCAGCACTAAAAACTCGGCGATCGAGTTGGGCGAAAGTCGATGTAACCCCTGCTTGCGATACATTTCATACGCACTAGCAGATTTTAGTAACGCCATCCACTGCAACTCGTCCAGCGTGCTACCCACATCTTTAATCGACGGCAGCAGAATAAAGTATTTCACGTCCAGAATCCGCGCCGTTTTGTCCGCCCGCTCCAAAAATCTGCCAATCTGCCCAAAGTGCCAGCCCTCGTTGTGCGTCATCGTCGCATTCATCACGCCAATGAACTGATGGCTCGACAGCTTCACCTCTTCAAAAAAACGCAGGATGGCAGAAACATCGTGGAGCGATCGCGTTTGTGCGACCTCCATCACCATCAGATAAAACGCATTCACCTGATGCCACATTTCCGAGGAAATAATTTCTCTAACACAACGCGCATTCTCACGGGCACTGCGTAGACAGGAAAGAATCGAGTTAGAGTAGTCCGGATCAAAGGTGAGAAACTGAATGACATTCTCTGCTGTTGCTTCGCCATAGCGTTTTTGAAACAGCGGCAAATCCCCCGTCGTTATCACGATCGGCTCCCATTGCTGCGTTGTTCCAGCCGGAGAATCCAGTAGCAAATTTAAGTTTACTTCTACAAAACGAGCGACGTTTTCTGCTCGCTCGACATAGCGATTGAGCCAGTAAATTGAATCAGCAACACGACTTAGCATTTCAGTTTTGAGTTGTAAAGCCCTATGGGCATACCAGAAAGGTTTTGAGTGGTTAGTGATTTTGTTAGTGACTAAAAACTAACAACCAATGACTAACAACTATTTACACGCGACCCACGTATCTTTACTGCCACCACCCTGAGAGGAATTAACGACTAACGACCCCTTGCGGAGCGCTACCCGCGTCAAACCTCCAGGACTAACGTAAATTTTTTTGCCGTAGAGAATGTAGGGGCGCAGATCGACATGGCGACCCTCAAAATGGTCTTCAACCAGCGTTGGCACTCGTGACAGAGAGAGTGTGGGCTGAGCAATATAGTTACGAGGCGTGGCTTTGATCCGTGCGGCAAAGTCGTCTCGTTCGGCTTGAGTGGCAGTGGGACCAATCAACATGCCGTATCCGCCTGACTCATCTGCTGCTTTAACAACCAGTTTGTCTAAGTTTGCCAGTACGTGGCTTTGCTGTTGCGGTTCCCAGCAGAGATAGGTAGGCACATTACATAACAGTGGCTCCTCGTTCAGGTAGTAGCGGATCATGTCCGGCACGTAGGAGTAGATCACTTTATCATCCGCAACACCTGTACCAAGGGCGTTTGCCAGTGCGACTTTGCCAGCGCGATAAACGTCCATGAGTCCAGGAATACCGAGTAACGAATCAGCACGGAAGACATTGGGATCAATAAAAATGTCGTCGATGCGGCGATAAATGACATCAATGCGTTTCAAGCCCTTCGTCGTTCGCATTTGCAAGTAGCCGTCTGCTACAACGAGATCGCGCCCTTCCACTAGTTCCACCCCCATTTGCTGCGCTAGAAAGGAGTGCTCGAAGTACGCAGAGTTGTGAATGCCCGGAGTGAGCACGACTACGGTGGGGTCTAACAACTGAGGGGGGGCGAGATTGAGCAGCGTTTCCAACAGATGACTGGGGTATTCTTCGACCGGACGGATCTGCATGGTGTCGAAGACGAGGGGAAAGGTGCTCTTCATCACACGGCGATTTTCCAGCACATAGGAAACTCCCGATGGGCAACGCAAATTGTCTTCCAGGACGTACCATTGCCCTGCACGATCGCGCACCAAATCTGTGCCTGTAATGTGGCACCAAATACCACCGGGTGGTTTTAGTCCGATGCAGGGTTTTAGAAAACCACTGGCTGAAGAGATAATTTCTGAGGGAATCACGCGATCGCGCAAAATTTTCTGCTCACCGTAGATATCGGCCAGAAACAGGTTCAGCGCGTAAATTCGCTGCTCCAGACCTTTTTCCAGCTTTTCCCAGTCGTCGGCTGAAACAATGCGGGGAATGATATCAAAGGGAATGATGCGCTCTGAGCCTTGATTGTCGCTGTAGACATTAAACGTTACTCCCATCTTAAAAAGAGCAATTTGCGCTGCTTGTTGCCGCCGCTGCACTTCTTCAGATGAAAGGGAATTAAGGCGATGAATCAGCGGCAGAGAATCAGGACGAGGTTCTCCCTTTGCCATAAAGAGTTCATCGTAAAAATCCTCCGGTTCGTAGTCGTTAAATTGCACAGTGATTGGTCTAACGCGTATCCCTAATCAATAAAGGGGAGCGCAACCTTAAACTGTAGTGTTTGATACTTTTTCTGAGGCGTTCGATCGCGTGTCTGGGCTGAAGTTGCCTTTCACTCGTTGTTGCCGTCGCCAAACATTGCCAAGCGTGCCGTTACAGCGATCGCGTTTCAGGCTGAGAAGCGGTTGAGGCTGCGATCGCACCCCTGAGAAACCAACGGCGATCGTCCTACACCCATCACGTCTTCATGACGCACACAAATTAAGCATTGTGTGTCATTTGATCTAACTCACCATCCAATTTCTCGAATCCGTCCTGATGAGTTGACAAAAAGTCCGTA
>JBBSHC010000090.1:0-8625 GCA_038253425.1 Leptolyngbyales cyanobacterium
ACACTTCACCGGGGCTGAAATGGTTAATATCAGCACTCGTATGAATGACCCGTGCCTTGCCGCTGACCATTCCCTGACCAATGCCAACACCCTTACCGCGCACGGCTGTCACCACTTCCACTTTGATCAAATCGGTGGAGCCAGAGACGCCCTGAAGGGTTCCGGCAGTCATCACAACCAGATCCCCCTCACTCAGCAACCCCTTTTCCTGCGCCACATTGAGCGCTGCCTGGAAGGTTTGCCCAGTGGATGGCAGATCGAGCACTAGCAAGGGTTTTACACCCCATACAAGCTGAAGCTGACGGGCGACATCAACGTGAGGCGTAATAGCTAAAATTGGCTTTGTGGGTCGAAACTTAGAGACATTGCGTGCGGTTGCTCCTGTTTTTGTCAGGGTCATGATGGCGGCAGAATCAAGCTGGTCGGCAATTTGACCAACGGCATGGCTAATCGCGTTGGGAATCGATCGCCCACTATCTTCAACCGCCTTGATCCATTTTTCCTGCTCAATCCGCACGGCGATCCGTGCCATTGTTGCCACTGCTTCTACCGGATGCTTACCTACAGCCGTTTCATTCGATAGCATTACGGCATCTGTACCGTCCAGAATGGCATTCGCCACGTCAGAAATTTCAGCACGGGTTGGACGTGGGCTATGCACCATGCTGTCCAGCATTTGTGTGGCGGTAATAACAGGAATGCCCATGCGATTTGCTGTGGCAATGAGGCGCTTCTGCAAAATCGGCACATCTTCGGCTGGCAGTTCTACGCCCAAGTCACCCCGCGCTACCATCGCGCCATCGCTGATCGAGAGGATCGCCTCCATTTCCTGGATCGCCTCGTGCTTCTCGATCTTGACGATCACAGGCACGTTCTTACCCGCACTGGAGATGAGTTCTTTGATTTCCAGGACATCTTGCGGATTGCGGACAAAGCTCAACGCGACCCAATCAACCCCCTGGTCGAGACCAAACATCAGATCCTTCCGGTCTTTATCGGTCAGCGCTTTAATCGAGAGATAAACGCCAGGAAAGTTGACGCCCTTATTGTTAGAAAGGGGACCCCCAACGACCGTCATACAGTGAAGTTCGCGGGTCTTGCGATCGACCTTTTCAACGAACATCTCAACCTTGCCGTCATCGAGCATAATGACTGACCCTTCGGGCACTTCGTCTGCCAGAGGCTCATAGGTAATCGAGCTAATGGTTTGGGTGCCAGGTAACAGCTTGCTGGTCAGCGTGAAGCGATCACCCTTGTTGAGAATGATCGACCCGTTCTCAAAGCGCCCCAGGCGAATCTTGGGTCCCTGCAAGTCTTGCAAAATACCCACTGGCTGGTTGAGTTCAAACGACAGTTGGCGAATCAGGCGAATGCTGCGTTCGTGATCCTCATGGGTGCCGTGAGAAAAATTAAGGCGCAGGGTTGTTGCTCCGGCTTCAATGAGTTCGCGCAGAACCTCTGGGCTGCTCGTTGCTGGACCAATGGTGGCAACAATCTTTGTTCGACGGTGGGTGTTCTGCAACGGCATGAATCGCAATCTCGGGAGAGTAGGAATGGTGCCAGAGGCAAACTGACCCTGGCGGAATCAGTCAATGTTTCTGACTAGCGTCAGTTTCCCGCATTCTGTAGCGTCCGTGCAAGTGCCACGCCGCAAGTGCCACGCCATAGAGGGAACAGTTCATCGTTCAAGAGTAGTGTCGCCAAACCGGAGTTTTCGTTCGCGTGTGTACTCGATACAGCCGCTCTGACGCAGCGTTTGACGAAACGAGCAAAGATATCAAACGATCGACTAAGAAAGGTGCATAGAAATGGAGGACCCTTTTGGATGAATTCCATTAAATTCCATTAACGCTTGTGGCCCATTTCCCTGCATTGGAACATACAGCAGTTTGATGCTGTTTGGAAAACAAAATCCATAGTGCAGGCATTTTCAAGGCGTTTTATGGGGACGAAATGCCTGCACGAGAATTTATACAGATGTATCGATCGCCCAATTTACGAGCGTTCGCACGCCATAACCTGTTGCACCGGGGCTATTGTAGCCGTTTTCTTTCTCAGTCCAAACGGGTCCGGCAACATCTAGGTGTGCCCAGGGGGTTTCTTTCACGAACTGCTTGAGAAAAAGGGCAGCCGTAATCGAGCCACCGGGTCGAGGTCCTGTGTTTTTCATATCAGCGATCGACGATTTCAGACCCTCGAAGTATTTTTCTTCCATCGGCATCTGCCAGAGTTTTTCGCCTGCTAGTTCGCCAGCCTGCACCAGTTGGTTGGCAATGGTGGCATCGGAACTCCACAAGCCAGCAATCTCGTCGCCCAGAGCAATGACACAGGCACCCGTGAGCGTTGCTAAATCCACAATGGCATCAACCCCCAGCTTTTCGGCAAACACTAGCGCATCTGCCAGCGTCAGGCGACCTTCAGCATCGGTGTTGTTAATTTCGATCGTCTTGCCATTAGAAGCTGTGAGAATATCACCCGGATGAATGGCATGACCGCTGATCATATTTTCGGTAGCAGCCGTGATGAAGTGAACTTCGACATCTGGCTTGATCTGAGCGATCGCCTTTGCCGCGCCCAACGTTGCCCCTGCACCACCCATATCGGTTTTCATCATTTCGATGCCGCTGCCCGCACCTTTGATATTGAGTCCACCCGAATCAAAGGTCACGCCTTTGCCGATGATTGCCAGCTTGCGACGCGGTGTCCCATCCGGTTTATACGTCAGGTGAATAAATTTAGGCGGTAGGTCAGAGGCTTGCGCGACGCCCAGGAAGGCACCCATACCGAGCTTTTCGCAGTCTTCTCGCTCTAGAATTTCAAGATTCAGACCATAGGTGTGAGCGATCGCTTCTGCGGTCTCTGCCAGCATTCCTGGGGTGACCACGTTAGCAGGGGCGGCAACCAGTTCACGCGCTAGAAACACGCCAGAGATGATTTGACGAGCGCGAGCGATCGCGGCATCCTGAGCACCCAAGCCCAGTAGTTCGATTTGTTCGACAGACGCACCTTTATCCTCCACTTCTGACTTAAAGCGCACGTCTTGATAGAGGGCGAGTTCGGCTCCTTCAGCGATCGTTTGAGCCGTAAGTGCAGCATCACCATTCCAGATGGGCAAACTGATCCCCAACAACTTGCACTTTTCTTTTTTGGCTAAACGCGCACAGGTAGCCACAGCCCGACGTAAGCCGTCTAACTTGAAGCCATCGGGTTTACCCAAACCCACCAAAATAAGTTTACGCACCGCACTGCCAGCACCAACACGCGCGGCTGCACTACTGCCTTCTTTGCCCTTAAAATCTACTTCGGCGATGAGTTCTTTCAGCGTGCCAGAGAGCGTTTGATCTAACGCCGTCAGTTCGTTTGATAACTCCACGTTGTCTTCAAACAGACCGATCGCCAAACCATCCCCAGACCACTCTAAAAGGGGCGTCCCTGTCGTTCGCAAATCCATTCAGCTTTCCTCGTTAGTCTTCATCGGATCTCTAGTATCGATCAAAAGTTGAGGTCGAGGGCGGGGCAATTAACGCGAGGCGATCGACAAAAAGCAAAAGAGTCAGGAAATCATGACGGTTCGATGCTCTTGCCGCTGCATTCAACATATTTTGCAAAAACAACCGGGCACTTCCGTTTAAAAATGCTAAATTCACAGGGAGATTGCACCCGCTTTTGGGAGGCTCCATGCTGAAGCAACGGAAAACCCAGATGCTGCTGGGATTAGTCGGACTGTGCGCTCTCATTGCAGGAGCAGGCATCCCGATCGCCAGAATGAGTGGGTTCTTGGGCGGGAAACAAGCACAAACGCAACCCGAAACCGTGGCAACACTGGCGCGATCGGAGAAAACGCCTGTCAAGCATATCGGTGCGCTTAAAGCTCTGTCGCCTACGCAGCGGACAGAAAAGCTGGAAACCATTGCCAAAGGTAAAGAATCACCCGAACGCAGTCGTGCGCGTTATCTGCTGGCGACTGAACTGATCCAGCAAGGGCAGGGCAAAAAAGCCTTGGAGCCGCTGAAGGGACTGGAGGACAGCTATCCCACCTTGTCAGCCTACGTTTTGAAGCAACGGGCGCAGGCGTATGAACAGATCGGCGATCGCCCTAAGGAGCAGGCAACCTGGCAGCAATTGCTCAAAGCTCATCCTAAAGAACCAGTCACAGCAGAAGCACTGGCAGCACTCGCCCAAGATAACCCACGCTACGGGGATCAAGCGATCGCGCAGTTTCCGGCACACCCCAGCACGATCGCGATCGTGCAAATGCGGCTCAAGCAAAACCCCAAGCAGCCCCAACTGCTGTTGCTGATTGCCAAGCACGCCCTCTATGCCCAGAACTACGTTCAAGTGCTGGACGATTTAACTGACCATTACGCGGCGCAACTCAACCCAGAAGACTGGGAAGCGATCGCCTTTGGCTACTGGGAAAAACAGCTCTATGGTAAAGCCGGAGAGGCTTATATGCGTGCTCCTGACACGCCGCTGAATGCCTACCGCATTGGGCGAGGACTCCAGCTTGGTGAAAAGGGTGGTGCGATTCAGGCGTATCAACGAGTCGTTCAACGTTTCCCAAACGCGAGTGAAAGTGGGCTGGCACTGCTCCGTCTTGCCAAACTGTCGGAGCCGACTCAGGCAATGGGCTATTTGGATCAAGTTGCCAGTCGCTTTCCCGCCCAAGCAGGCGACGCCTTACTGGAAAAGGCCAAACTGCTGGAGCAACTCAATAGTCTCAAGTTTGCCATTCAGGTGCGCCAAATTCTGCTCACTCGCTATAGCCAATCGAAGGCAGCGGCTGAACTGCGCTGGAGCTTAGCTCAGGAACGAGCGACAGCAAATGATGTGCAAAACGCACGCATCTGGGCAGAGTCTTTAGTGATGCACAACCCGACCAGCGAACTGGCACCGGAAGCCGCTTTTTGGCGTGGTAAATGGTCCGAACAACTGGGCAAACAAACGGAGGCTAAAGCTGCCTACGAGCAGGTGCTAAGTCGCTATCCGCAGTCTTACTACGCGTGGCGATCGGCATCAATGTTGGGTTGGCAGGTGGGTGATTTTAATAGCGTCCGTCAACTGGCTCCAGATGTGGCTCGTCCTACGGTGCGCCCTGATTTACCCGTTGGCTCGGCTGCTTTAAAAGAACTGTTTCAGCTTGGGCAGGATCGGGATGCGTGGGCACTCTGGCAGGTGGAGTTCAACGATCCTAAGCAGCCGTCGGTGGCAGAACAGTTCACCGATGGCGTCATGCGTTTGGGCGTGGGAGATTACCTGGACGGCATTTTCATGGTTTCCTTCCTGAGCGAACGCAACAAGCCAGACGAGCAGGCTCAGTATCAGGCATTAAAGCAACAGACTGCTTATTGGCAGGCGCTTTACCCGTTTCCGTTTTTAGAGCCGATCGAAACCTGGTCTCAAGAGCGGCAGCTTAATCCGTTACTCGTCACGGCACTCATCCGCCAAGAATCACGCTTTATGCCCGGTATTCGTTCTGGTGTCGGTGCTACTGGCTTAATGCAGGTGATGCCCGATACGGGAGCCTGGATCGCCAAACAAATTAAGCTGAAGCAGTACCAGTTGAATGATCCCGACGACAACATTAAGCTAGGGACGTGGTATCTGGATTACACCCACCGCGAATACAGCGGGAACTCGATGCTGGCGATCGCTAGTTACAATGCTGGACCGGGAGCCGTTGCCGACTGGGTAGCGAAGGCTGGGTCGCAAGATCCAGATGTTTTTGTGGAGCAAATCCCCTACAAAGAAACCAGAGGCTACGTTAAATCAGTCTTTGAGAATTATTGGAACTATCTACGGCTCTATAACCCAGAAATCTCCCAGAAGTTAGCTCAGGTGTCGAAAGAGCATCCCGTTAGCGGAGAGCCAGATTCTTAACGATCATCGTCAAGTAACGGACGGGTGTGGAGCGGTCAGCAGTCAAAAGTTTGCAAATAGCTGATGCCTGATGGTCAACTCAAACATGTACTGCTTTTTAACAAATGCTTAGCGTTCGTGCTGGCACCCCGTCAAAGTTGCAAGGCGTAGCTTCTTCTTACCGTCAAACGGAACTGAAGGTCTTTCTTGAACGAAAACAGCACTGACGTAATCGACTTTTGACAGAGTTCTCAGCAAACTGAACCTTGATACACTGAACAGTGTCGTTTCATTCCAATTGGCGGTTAGACCCTTGCTAGATGAACAAGCGAAGAAGACAATGCTCCGCAAAATCCCCCATGGACTATACGTCTGCGGTGTGAAAGAGGGCGATGAGGTAAATGGTTATACGGCAAGTTGGGTGATGCAAGCGTCATTTACGCCGCCCCTTGTGGTGAACTGCGTCAAACAAGATTCTCGATCGCACGCCATGATCAAAGCGAGCGGTGTGTTTGCCCTCAGTATTTTAGATGCAGGGCAGAAGGAACTGGCACAAAAGTTTTTCAAGCCCCAGCGCCGCGTTGGCAATAAATTTGAAGACGTAGAGTTCTACTTGGGCGAAACAGGCTGCCCCATTATTTCTGACTCACTTGGCTATGTGGAATGTCAGGTGGTAGGAACTGTTGAAAAGGGCGATCACACGGTTTTTGTCGGGGAGGTGATTGCCGCAGGCGTTCACCGTGAGGGCGATCCCCTCTTACTCGAAAGCACAGGCTGGCAGTACGGGGGCTAGAGCAGCACAATCAGCGATCGGGTAAGATCGTCCCTTTGGCTGTCGCACTGTTTGCTGGCGACCCGCCTGTTCAAATCTTAGAAGCGATCGCAGCACTGCCAACCTGCTCAACCAACTGCTCGACACCACCCACAATGAGAATGGGCGTATTTAAGTGGCGGCTCAGTTCAGCAACCGTCATGTCATCCAGAAAGCACGTATCGTTATGCTTGAGCATAAGCGACGGTAGGAGAATGGCATCCCCCAAAGGCTGACCATTGAGGGCTTTAAGGATATCCTGACCCGTTAACAGCCCGGTCACAGTCATTGACTGTCCCCAATACTGGCTGGCAAGGGCAACCATATCTACCGTTAAGCCTTCAACGGCATTCAAGCGCTGTAGAATTGGCTGAAACGCTTGCTCAACCGCATTACCAACGACCCAGGTAAAATGACGGGGTGCGGGCAGTCGTTTGGGCAGCGATCGGGCGGCGGCTTGCCACTGCTTCAAAAATTGACGAATCGACCCCACTCCATTACCAATCTGAGGATAGTCTTCGTAGTGGGACTCAAGCGGTAGCTCTTCCTGTGCGAGAAGGAACCATTCATCTGCCAACCAGGCAAAGGTCGAGCCGCTCTGCTGACGGAACTTGGTTTGTAATGCTTGTACCTGCGCGATGACCTCCTGCGCTTTTTCGCGGCTGACAGGCACTAGCTCATCTTCATCGGGTCGAAAGCGGGTCAACCCAACGGGCACAACGGCAACTGAAGCGACAGCAGGCACCTCGCCCTGATGAAACTGAAAGAGGTCTAGCAGCGTGCGAGTCAGGTGGTCGCGATCGTTGATCCCAGGACAAAGAACGACCTGGGCGTGAATCTGTAAGCGCCGCTCTTGAAACCAGCGCAATTGGTCAAGCAGTTGCCCTGCACGAGCATTTTTGAGTAGTCGGGTACGCACGTCTGGTTCCGTCGCGTGGACGGAGACAAACAGGGGAGACAGGCGCATTTGCTCAATGCGATCCCATTCCCGCTGGCTTAAATTGGTCAGCGTGAGGTAGCTACCGTAGAGAAAGCTCAGCCGATAGTCATCATCTTTCAGATAAAGCGTCTGCCGCATCCCTGGTGGCTGCTGGTCGATAAAGCAAAACGGACAGCGATTGTTGCACTGAATCAGCCCATCAAATAAGGCGCTTTCAAACTCCAACCCCAAACTATCGTCGTAGTCTTTTTCGATCTCGACCTGGTGAGCCTTGCCAGCTTTATCCAGCACTTCAAGCGCTAGAACCTCATCGGCACAAAGAAACTGGTAGTCAATTAGATCGCGGGGACATTGACCGTTGATGGAAACCAGGCGATCGCCCACTTCAAACCCAATCTCCGCCGCGATCGAGTCTGGTAAAACTGCGGTAATTAAAGCCGGACGCACAGAGACCTCGCTCATGGGAAAGGGGCAAAAGAGAAAAGACAAAGGGTAGACGGGCAAACGTCAAAAGTCGCGTTCTGGCTTCCTAGCGTTGCAATCTACCTATCTCCAATCTACACTCCCTTTCCATTAACCGTTTTGAAACACGCCGCCTGCCAAGGCAGCCAGTAATGCGGCTCCAAACGCCAGACGGTACCAGACGAAGACCCAGGTGCTTTGTCGCTGAAGAAACCGCAGTAACCAGGCGATCGACAGGTAAGAGAAAAAGGCAGATGAGATGATGCCTACCAACAGAGGAAGGAACATTTGGCTATCGCTCAGCGCATCTTTGGCTTCTACTAACGTCGCGATCGTGAGCGTCGGAATGCCCAACAAGAAGGAGAAGCGGGCTGCTGTTTGTCGCTCTAGTCCTAAAAAGAGGGCTGTGGTGAGCGTTGAGCCAGACCGGGATGCCCCTGGCAGCAGCGCAATCATCTGACCAATCCCTACCAGAATGCCATCCTGAATCTGGAGGTCGTCAAAGCCGCGTTTACGGCTACCAACTTTCTCTGCTAAACCCAGGAAAAGGGCC
>JBBSHC010000091.1:0-8598 GCA_038253425.1 Leptolyngbyales cyanobacterium
ATGCTAAAAGCCGCTATCACTGTAAAAATGGCAGTCTTTTCAGTCCGCACTCTCAATCAATCCGCTCAAAGACAACGGCTGAGGTGGCTCGCCCCTTTCACGTTTTTCATCTGCTTCTTGCTTACTCTACTATTTCTTGCTTATTCTACAAAGACAGGCTTGCATTAACCTAGCAAACAACGCCATCGGTTGCAGCTTTTGATTGGTTCAACTCGCAAGGCTAGAGGTTGAAATGCTTGAAAAAAGTTTCACGATCGCCCCTTACCCGCTTTAGCTCAGGAGATTTTTGTGCTGACAGCTAGACTCGTGCAGCAGATGCAGTTTGTGATTGAGACTGACAAACTCAAGCGAGTGCTACGGCAGACTTTGCTTACCGATAGCTCCCGCCGCGAAAATAGTGCCGAACATTCCTGGCACATTGCGTTGATGGCGATCGTACTGGCTGAGTATGCACCTACGTCGATTGATGTCTTACACGTTGTTAAACTGCTGCTGCTGCACGATTTAGTCGAGATCGATGCGGGCGATACATTCTGTTATGACGAGCAGGGAAAACAGAGTAAAGCCGATCGAGAAATGCAAGCAGCCGATCGCTTGTTTGGCTTACTGCCGCCGGATCAGGCGATCGCCTTTCGCCAGCTATGGGACGAGTTTGAAGCGCAGGAAACGCCTGCGGCTCAATTTGCTGCTGCGCTCGATCGCCTCCAACCAATCCTTAACAACCAACAAACAGACGGACATACCTGGAAGTTGCACAATATTACGAGCGATCGTGTGCTTCAGCGCATGGCACCGATTCAAACGGGCGCACCAGAACTATGGACAGTGGTGCAACAGGTCATTGATGACTGCGTTGCCGCTGGCTACCTAAAAGAAGCCCCCGTGGGAGAAGCGATCGTTATCGGTGATCTGAATGCGCCCATACCCTAAAAATTGGCCATAGGGCTGCTCACCTGTTGGAAAGGCGGTCACGCCGTAGAGATACACACCGCCAATATCGGGATTACGCGCAGCATACAGCCCAATGCGGACAGTCTGACCCGGTGCGACAGGTGGATCAAACGTCACCTTGATTGCCCGTGTTTTGGGGTCTTGAGCCACATCTTTGAGCGTCAATCTAGCAGCGCTACGATTGCCCATTTTAGCCATGGCTTCCGTTTGACTCAGATCAAAACGAGCGCGATCGGGACCATCTTCTGGCGCAATCATCACCGTTTGCAGCGCTTCACCCGCATTCTCAGGCAGCGTCAGAGTGAAATAGTAGGTTGAACCCCAAAAATGAGCCGTCTTCTGCGTTGCGGTCGCCCCTTCAAACCGGGGCGGCTGCACAAAATAGGTTTTGCCATCCGCCAATTGCACCGATCGAGCGGGTAAGCCCAGCAGTGCAACAGCGCTAACCGCCAGTGCAAAAAAGGTTGTCAAACGCGATCGACGACCATTCATATCCCACATCCTGCTGCATCTATTTCAGTTTTAGCAGGTTTTAGTTTTAGCAGGTTTTAGCCTGGGCGTAGAGTTTGAAAAGAGAGGCAGGGGAGGAAGGAGGCAGGGGAGGAAAGAGGCAGGGGAGGAAAGAGGCAGGGGAGGAAGGAGGCAGGGGAGGAAGGAGGAGCGTGAGCAAAAGTGTAGTTTTATTTACTCCCTTTGACTCCTTTTGCCCGTTCCCCTCACACGACCCCCAACAAGCTTGCCAGTAGCGCCTTTTGAGCGTGCATTCGGTTTTCAGCTTGATCCCAGACGCGAGACTGTGCCCCTTCGATCACAGCATCGGTGATTTCTTCGCCACGGTGGGCTGGCAGGCAATGAAGCACGATCGCCGCTTTGTCGGCATGACTTAAGAGCACTTCGCTGACTTGATAGGGCTGGAAAATGGGTAAACGGGTTTCTGCCAGCGCTTCTTGTCCCATGCTTGCCCAGACATCGGTGTAAATCACATCTGCCCCTTTGACGGCTGCGATCGGGTCTGGAGTGACAATAACTTCGGTTTTACCGTTAGCGATCGCCTGAGTTTTCTCCACAATCAGGTCCAGCGGACGATACTCCGGGGGGGATGCCACCCGCACGTTAATGCCCGACATCGCACAGCCCAGCATCAGAGAGTGCGCCATATTGTTGCCATCGCCCATATACGCCAGCGTGAGACCGTTTAAAGCACCAAATGACTCCTGCATCGTTTGCAGGTCGGCAAGTACCTGACAGGGATGTTCCAAATCACTGAGCGCGTTGATGATGGGAATGGTGGCATAGCTGGCAAATGTTTCCAGATCGCGCTGATCAAACGTGCGGATCGCCAGAATATCCAAATAGCGATCCAATACCCGCGCCGTATCAGAAATGGGTTCGCCGCGACCCACCTGAGTCAGACTGGGGTTTAAGTCTAGGACTTGTCCGCCCAGTTGATACATGGCAGCCGAGAAACTGACACGTGTGCGGGTAGATGCCTTGTAAAACAGCAACCCCAGAATTTTCTCGCACCTCGGCTGTACTGCTCCTGCTTTCAACTGCGCTGCCAGATGCAAAATTTCCTGCAATTCCTGAGTCGTCAAGTCTGCCAGACTAAGCAAGTCACGCCCCTTCAGTGCCCCCATCGCGTCTCAATCTCCAAGATTTTCCTCAAAACCCTATCAGATCTGCTTCCAATCGCCTAGCGGCTACGCAGGAAAAAATTTCGTTGGCTATGCCGTCAGGTCGCGCCGTCGAACTTACTGCAAAAGCAGCGGCACGATCGCGCAGTAAAGGGTGACGCTACCAAGGGCATTGCTTACTTAAAAAAATGTCAACAAAGGTTGATTTTGTAGCTTTTAATACAGAAAAAATCTTATATTGAGAAAGGCGAGGTAAAACCAGCTTTGCAATAAGTCCCCTAGCTTTGAGGCATTTTACAATGACGAACGCACTACACCCTCCTAAGCAACACGCTCTCACCAGTCACTATGACAGCATGATGGCATCTCTAGCACACCGCCTTGATGTTGCCAGACGTAGCAACAATGCCCCTCTCATTCAACTACTAGAAAAAGAAAAGCAGTTTGTGGCTGATACCGCCGCAGAGAATGCTCCTCGATCGCGGGGTCATTGGTTCAAGTCGTTGACGCAGGCAGTTACTGAAGCCTTCTTCGGTCGTGCAGAGCTGCAAGTTTATGAAATGGTCGATGGGCGCGATCGCTGGTGGGTTGCTACCGATTCAACGGGTCAATGCGTCTACGCTGACTCTGAAGCCGAACTCCGCCTCTGGATCAAAGAAAACTACCAGGGTAAGTAAGCGAAGGCAGTCGCTCTAGAAGCAGTACAAAATGTCAGAGAATCAAGACACAAGTTTGTCAAGCTCAGACATCTTTGTAAAAATAGATACAGAAATAAAAATCGTTCATCCCTCTCAATCTTGTCGCTTAAAACTAACCGTTAAACTTGAACGTTAGACCGATCGCCACTGAGGCTGCGATCGACTGTCAGCACGGCAATCTATTCGCGCAGCAGGCATCCCGCTAAAAGCAACATTGCAGCCACTCCGAACTTCAATGCTGTGCAGTGGCGGTTAAACCCGATCGTAGGGGTATCCCATCAGGGAGGGACGGAAGTAGGGAAAATGACCCGAAGGAACGCGCTTCATTCTTACCAAGGCAACTGATGGAGCGTTGTGATGAAAACTCAATGGCAAATTTATCAAGAACTAGAACTACTTCCCACTACACTACAAGCACCACAGGCAGTCATGTCACCTGTAGCCGCATACCTGGGAAACCGCTGGCGATCGCTGCTCGATCGTCAAACAAGCAAGCTGGATTATGAGCAACAGGTAGACTACTTAGAACGGCGTTTGGCGCTGAACGGTTATGAAACAACTGGGAAAGCGAGTGCGTTTCGCCAACTCTGGAAACTCCTTAACCAGCCGTTGAACTTGGGACGGGGCTTTGGGCAGTCTGTCGCGTCTCACCCTGAACCTGAAATTCGGCAAACGCTGGATACGACTGGTCACAGATGGTGGCAGGTTTACGATCCGCTCACTGGGCAAACCACCTATTTAGAGTCTGAAGCAGAAGTTCAAATTTGGCTTGAAGAACGGCTTTACTATTAGCCGATCGCTGGACTCGCTAAGGCTTACCCTTCAATAAAGTCAATCATCTCGTGGATCGACCCCGGTTTTGTGACGATCAGAATGGTTGAACCTGCTTCCAGAACGGTGTTGCCGTTGGGGATAGCGAGATTCATGTGCGGGTGGGATTGGTAGCCAATAATCAAGGAACCAGACGGAAAACGAGGATCTTGGGCAATGGCAGCGAGGCTGCGATCGACCGCATTACAGTTGGGGCGGATGGTCAACTTCAGCACCTCAATTTGCCCTTGCTCAAAATGCATCATCGATTCCACTTGCGGATATTCGATTGCGTTTGCCATCGTTGAAACGGTGAGGTCGATCGCATTGACTACATGGGTTGCGCCTGCAATGCGATATGGTTCGGCAAAATCTCGATGGCGCATTCGTGCCAGGATATGCGAGACGCCGTTATGCTTTGCCAGCGTAATCATTGCCAGATTCAACGCATCGTTTCGCAAGACTGCCGCCAGTGCATCCGCCTTACGAATGCCTGCTTCAAGCAAAACATCGGTGCTAACGGCACTGCCTTCAAAAGCCATCACACCCAACCGTTCGCGAGCATACCGACAGGCGATTGGATCAATATCGATCATTGCTACGGTGTGCCCTAAATCCACTAACCGTTGAGCAAGCCCCAAACCAACCAAACCTGCACCGCCAATTAGTACATACATCGCTCAAACTCAGTGTTTTACAAGTTTTATAGCTGCCGCCACAGGGCTTAGGACATTGGGATCAAAGGGGGTGTGGGGGCAATGCCCCCAGCCAGGGGTTCCACCCCTGCACCCCGTCCTAACCAGAATAGCTATGGCTCTACAAAAGGACGTTGATAGCGTAAAGGACACTGCTACCATACGCTGACTGTAATGATTTTCGCCTGCATGTAAAGCGACGATCGCTAAAAACGCAGGCTCAAACAGGTTGGATTCGGAGTGAGCCAAAGTAAGGGTGCGGCGGGTCAAATCGCCATCGGTCAAATTTGAGTTGGTCAGGTTTGGTCAACCGTTTCGTCTGACTAGACTGCTAGCAAGGTTGTAAGCACGGTTTGACTACCCCGGATTAGCCTACTTCCGGCTGTTTGAAATTTACGGTTGCGATGATAAGGAGGGGGATCAAGCGCATGAGGCAAGTACTACGTTGCAGCTTAGACTAGTAAATCTGGCGTTACGAGTCTTGAATGGCATGTTGGGTAACAGTTGGCGGTTTACAAAGCGGTTTGGTGAGCGATCGCTCGTCCCTATTCTGGCACTCTTCTGTTTGTGCTGTTTGTTAGTCATCAGTTGCAGCCGATCGGCACCAGAGGCACATTCACCCACAACCGCAAACGGACGACTGACGCTAGGCACAACATCTACCATCAACACCCTTGATCCGGCGGATGCCTATGGCACGTTTCCGATTAGCGTGTTGTACAACCTGGGCGATCGCCTCTACACCTACCAGTCTGGTACCAGTGAACTGGAGCCACAGTTAGCAACTGCAATGCCCAGGGTGAGTGCGAATGGGCTAACGTATACGCTGCCGCTACGTCAGGGTGTAGTCTTTCACGATGGCGCACCGTTTAATGCGAAGGCTATGGCGTTTTCGCTTCAGCGCTTTATTGACAACAAGGGAGCACCGTCCTTTTTGCTCTCGGATTTGGTGGCTAAAATCGAGCCAACGGCTGAGTACGAGTTGGTAATTCAGCTTAAAAAACCGTTTGCAGCCTTCCCTTCGCTGCTGGCGTTTGCGGGTGTTTGTGCAGTTTCGCCCAACGCCTACGAGATCAAAGAAGGTGCGTTTAAGCCAGAACAATTTGTAGGCACGGGACCATACAAACTGGTTAAGTTTGGCAATGATCAGCTTCGGCTAGATGCGTTTGAGTCATATTGGGGCGCAAAGCCAGCCAACAAAGGGATTGATATTCAGTTTTTCTCCAGTCCATCGAATTTATACAACGCGTTTCGTACGGGCGCGGTGGATCTGGCGTATCAAGGGTTGGCAACCGAGCAGGTTTCGAGCCTGGAGCAGACGGCTTCTACCTCAGGCTGGCAAATCTTTGAAAAGTCTGGTAGCGGCATCAACTTACTAACGCTGAATCTCAAGTCACCGCCCTTAGATAGGTTGGAAGTACGGCAAGCGATCGCGGCAATGGTCGATCGTCCCCTGTTGCAAAGTCGTGTGTTTGAAGGACAGATTGCGCCCCTCTACAGCTTGATCCCCTCTACTTTGGATGTGCAACAGCCTGTATTTCAGAAGGCATACGGCGACAGCAATGCGGCGAAGGCAACCGCCCTGCTAAGTCAGGTGGGTTATTCTTCGTCTCACCCACTCAAGCTAGAAGTCTGGTATCGCTCCAACATTGTGAATGACCAGTTAGCTGCCATTACCTTACGGGCGATCGCGCGTAAAAAGCTCGGTGCGCTGATGCAGATTGACCTTAAAAGTGTGGATTCAACCACAGCCTACAAGTATCTGGATAAGGGCACGTATCCCATGTTTTTGCTGGACTGGTCGCCCGACTTTTTTGACCCTGACAATTATATCGAACCGTTTATGCGGTGCAGCAAAGGATCGGCACAAACGGGCTGTGAAGAGGGATCAAGCCAACTGTGGGGATCGTTCTACTACAGCGATCGTGCTAACCATTTGATTGATCAAAGCCGCAAAGAACAAAACCCTGATATACGGAAACAGCTATTTGCCGAGCTTCAGACGCTACTCGCGCAGGATGTGCCGTTTATTCCGCTCTGGCAGGCTAAAGACTATTTGTTTGCTCAAAAGTGGGTGCGTGGTGCCAGTTTAGAGGTGACGCAAAAGGTGCCATTCTGGACGTTGCGAAGGGCGTGAATAAAGGCTAAAGGCTAAAGGCTAAAGGCTAAAGAAAGGAAGGCTAAAGGCTGAAGGAGAGCAAGTGGGTATCTCTTACCGCATGACCTCAGTGACGGGGTAGAAGTAAAACGCCAGCGCTAAGACGGCATAAGCTGCCAGTAATAGTATGCCTTCCAGCCAATTGGAGCGTCCATCGGAGCTAATGGAATTGGCAATGAGCACGGCAACCACGACCGCAACTAGCTCGAAGGGGTTAAAATCTAAATCCATTGGTTGTCCCATCAGCCAGCCCGTGATGACCAGTACAGGTGCGACAAACAGGGCAATCTGCATACTGGAGCCAACCGCAACCGAAACAGACAGATCCATTTTGTCTTTCATTGCCACCGTGACTGCCGTTGCGTGTTCTGCTGCATTCCCCACGATCGGCAGCAAGATAACGCCTGTAAACAGTGCAGTTAAGCCCAACCGTGCCGTTGCTTCTTCCAGCGTGTGTACCAGTAATTCTGATTCAACCGCAACCATCAAGGTGCAACCGAGCAGCACACCAACCCACACTTTGAAATTGTTGGAGGGGTTAGGGCTTTCTGCTGCCAGATTATTATTTGTCAGATTGTCGTGCGCTATGTCTTCAAGCCCCTGTTGTGCCATGCCCGTATCGTAAAGGTAGGCGTGAGTCCGCATGGAAAACAGCAGCGTCAGCCCATACACCGCGATGAGCACGATCGCCACTGCCACAGAAAGCCGCTGAAGCGTTGGCTCGTCAATACTTTTGGAGGTTATATGGAGCGCGGTTGGCAGCAAAATGGCAATCACTGCCAGATTCATTGATGAGGCATTGACGCGAGCAACAGTCGATTGAAAGACTTGCTCTTTGTACTTGAGTCCGCCCAGCAGCATCGATAAGCCCATTACCAGCAATAGATTGCCAATAATCGAACCCGTGATGCTTGCTTTCACAACGCTGACTAACCCTGCTTTAAGCGCCACTAGAGCGATGATTAGCTCCGTCGCATTGCCAAAGGTAGCGTTGAGCAAAGCACCCAATGATGGACCAACGACCACAGCAATTTCTTCAGTAGCGGTGCCCATCCAGGCTGCCAGTGGTACGATCGCTAACCCTGCGGTAACAAACACGACGAGCGATCCCCAATGGAGCAGTTGTGCCGCGATCGAGATGGGAATGAAGAGCAACAAGCCGATGAAAACAAGACGTTTGAGTGACATGGCGGTGAATGAAGGGAGTCGATGACATCAGGTGAATGAAATGAATGTCACTAGAGTAGAACGTGACACAGAAGGCTGCAAACGTCTAGCGTTCGTCTTTGTAATGGTTTGTGTCGTTTATTGGTGCGATCGCAAACCCTTGTAGTGAATTCTTAATTTGCAGTTAAGTTGGTCTGCGTTTTACGGTTGAATCGGTTATGTTGCGGTAGCTTTTCTCTTCCTCCAGCGTTTTTGGTTTTTTCTAGAACCGCTTGAAAGCCTGTCCGTCTAAAACGCGTAAGTCTAGCCAAAGACAGAGATGATCCCCAGATTTCTACCCTTCTAGCTGGATATTGCCAGCTTTATAAGACTGCTAAATTGCTTTGCACTAAGAAAAAATCTGCCTCCAGAGCGGCATTACGTTGCATTACCTCTGTCTCTGAGAGCAATCTTACAGATGCAATGACGGTAGACGAAGAATGCTG
>JBBSHC010000092.1:0-8567 GCA_038253425.1 Leptolyngbyales cyanobacterium
AAGCGACCTCAACTCCTTCTCCCGATCGACAGCAAAAGCTCCTCTAAAGACTCTCCAAAAATTTTCTGTATGGCAATCTACCGAATGATGCTGACACTTGTGATACCACCCATGTTTTATTAAACAAACTATCGCAACCGAATTTGGAGACCGTATGACCGTACATGATGCTCAAGCGGTAATGTCATCTCAGGAAAACGCCGTTCAAGAAGACACCGTAGAACCCCAAGAGAGCGTGGCGCTGCCTGAAACTCACGGGCAACTGGTGATTATTGGTGGTGCCGAGGATAAAGAAGGCGACTGTAAGATTTTGCGTGAATTTGTGCGTCGAGCGGGTGGGCTTCAATCTCGCATTGTCGTGATGACTGTAGCAACGGGACTGCCCGGAGAAGTCGGCGAAACCTACATGAATGTGTTTGAACGCCTAGGTGTCGAATCGGTGCAGGTGGTTGGTACCCCTAGACGTGAAAGCGCTGATGACCCAAGAGGATTAGAGCTAATCCAGCAGGCAACAGGCGTCTTTTTCACCGGTGGTAACCAGGCACGCATTACAGAATGCCTGAAAGATACTGAACTGGATGCCATGCTACACAAGCGGTTTGCTGAGGGTATCGTTGTTGCGGGTACTAGCGCTGGTGCAGCGATGATGCCCGATATGATGATTGTGGAAGGCGAGTCGGAAACAAACCCTCGCATGGAAGTGGTCCGCATGGATCGGGGGATGGGTTTTCTGCCTGGGGTGGTGATTGACCAGCACTTCGCCCAACGGGGGCGTTTGGGACGCTTGCTTTCGGCACTTGCACAGCAGCCCGTTAACTTAGGCTTTGGTATTGACGAGAACACCGCGATCGCCATCAAAGGTAAAGAGTTAGAAGTGATTGGTGAAGGTGCAATTACAGTCGTTGATGTCGCCCATATCACGCACACCAATGTTGAAGAACTCTTGCGAGACGAACCCCTTGCACTCTGTAACGCCACACTGCACATTCTGCCGCATGGGTACAAGTTCGATTTGGAAAAACGGATATCGCTTGGGAAGGGGTAGGAAGAGGGGGGAGCAGATCTGTTGCTCCTACTTTGAAAGCACCACTTTGAGTGAAACACGTTAATCAAAACGGATTAATGCAAACGGGCTGATGGAAACGGATTAATGCAAATGGATGCGCTGAGTAGAGAGACACTGTAGAGTAGTACAAACGCTCTTTTGTCGCGCTTATGCAACCTCCACTTACGCCGTCTCAGCAGCGGGTTTTTAGCTGGATTGAGGCTTTTATCGCCCAACACGGTATGGCACCCACCTACCGCGAAATTCAAAAAGGGTTGGGTTATCGATCGCTGGCATCCGTTCAGTTGCATATCCATGCGTTGACGGAAAGGCGACTGATTAGCCATCTCCCCCGAAAGTCACGTTCGCTAAAAGTGCTGCGTCCCAGTGATGGCATTCCAATCATGGGCGCGATCGCGGCAACAAGCCTCGTCGAAACGTTTCCCGATCAGGATGTCCAGCATCTGGAGCTTTCCTGCCTGCCTAAGTTTGCCAATCTTTCGCAGCACGATCGCTCTCAGCATTTTGCCCTTCAGGTGCGCGGTGACAGCATGGTAGGCGCGTTGATTGATCACGGTGACATTGTGATCATGCGGCGAGAATCGAATCCACGCTCAATTCGCAATGGCACCATTTTGCTGCCCGCAGAAATGGCACAACGACGCTTAAATATCTGTATCGTCAGGGGCGTCAAATCACCCTCCAGCCTGCTAACCCAAAATATGAACCCACTGTTATCAATACAGACATTGAGGAGCTAGAGATTCAAGGTGTTTACGTCGGTCTGCTCCGAGGCGTAGTGTAGGTTGGCATCGCTGACAGGTACTCCCGTCAGGCTAAACGCCCTTACATCTGTGATCGTCACCTTGATCAGCTTGCCCTTTAGCTTGGAAATATCACCAGGGAAGAAAGTCAGACGGTTGCTGCGGATGCGACCCATCACTTGAGTCGGGTCTTTAGTGTTTTGCACTTCCACCAGCACTTCTTCAGTACGATCGCGATACCGTTCCGATCGTTCCATTGCTTTAGTCGAAACAAGATGGTTGAGGCGTTGCAAGCGATCGCTCTTGACCGTCTCGCTTAGCTGTGTGTCCCATAGGGCAGCAGGTGTACCGGGGCGCGGTGAGTAAGCGGCTGTATTGACCAAATCAAAACCAATGTCGTCCACCAGTTTCAACGTTTGCTCAAATTGCGCTTCGGTTTCACCCGGAAAACCAACGATCGCATCAGCACTAATGGCGGCATCGGGCATATAGTGGCGAATCGTGTCAATAATGCGGCGATATTTTTCGTGCGTATAGCCCCGCGCCATTGCCTTTAGCACCTCGTTGTCACCCGACTGAAAGGGAATGTGGAAGTGTTCGCAGACGTTGGGCAACTCAGCGCAGGCACGAATCAACCGCTCGGTGAAGTAACGGGGATGGCTGGTCGCAAAGCGTATCCGCTCAATGCCCGGTACATCGTGGATGTAGTAGAGCAAATCAGTCAACGTATGCTGGTGGCGACCCTCAGGCGTGGTGCCGGGTAGGTCACGCCCGTAAGCGTCGATATTTTGTCCGAGCAGGGTAATTTCTTTAAAGCCCTGGCGTCCGAGTGCTTCAATTTCGGCGCGAATGGCTGCGGGTGTACGAGATTGCTCCACACCGCGCACACTGGGTACAACACAATAGGTACAGCGTTCGTTACAGCCATAGATCACGTTCACCCAGGCAGTCACCGTACTATCGCGGCGGGGCTGCGTGATGTCTTCCATAATGTGAAGCGCGTCTGTTGCCACCACTTGCCGACCGCTAAACACCTCTTCCAGCAGATCTTGCAGACGGTTGGCGTGCTGCGGACCCATTACCAGATCAAGTTCAGGCACCCGCCGCAGCAGTTGTTCACCCTCTTGCTGTGCTACACAGCCAGCAACGACTAACGTTAGATCCGGCTGCGATTGTTTGCGAATCGCCTGTCTACCCAGGTAAGAATAGACCTTCTGTTCAGCGTTATCACGAATGGTGCAGGTATTGTAGAGAATGAGATCTGCATCGTCGGGTTGCTCTGCCCACTCAAAGCCCATCGTTTCTAAAATGCCAGCCATACGTTCAGAGTCGGCTTTGTTCATCTGGCAGCCGAAGGTGGTGATGTGATAGCGGCGGGAAGAAGCGGTCATGGATGGCACTGTGGAGGGTCAGTCTTTGATCTTATAACATTTGACAGGGGGACTTTACCCCGCCTCCGCAACGGGTTGTGCTGACATCTAGCCGGAGGGAACGTTTAGCCTCGGCAATAACTGGTGCAAGTTATTTGCAGCGATCGCTCTATGTGTAAGTCGCTGGGTGTAATTAAACTGAAGATGATTTTGGGGTGTCGCCCCACCACCCCTCTTACATTAATTAGGGACACCTACCGCTACCGAAATTTACTGTGCTGTTACCGAAGATTAAAGCGGTAGCCTGCATACTGGTCACCTTCGTAAAGCACGACCAACCATGCTTGCCGCTCAAACCCTAACGGATAGGCTTCACGTTGAGCCGTTGCACCTGCCCGGACTTGTAGATCAGCCAGCTTACAATACGGTGCTTTCAGAATTTCTTGGATGGCTTGTTTCTTGCTGCCCTCTGGCACCACCAGTAGTCTAGCTACTTGTTGTTTCGATAGCCGGGTATCAGCTTGTACGACGGTCTGACATGGTTCCCCAGAGCTTTTTTTGCTAAAGAAAGACGGCAGACTGTGCAGATCGAGCAGTAGCCCAAACGCCAGTAGTGCAGCGCCGCCAGCCATCAACTGCTTGGAACGCGATCGCTCAAATTTTGGGGCTTCCATTCTTGTTTTCTCCCTTTTTTAGTGCAATTTGTATAGTGCAGGTTGATGACGCAAGTGAAGGTTGATGACGCAAGTGAAGGGCGCGATCGAGCAAGACGAGCAAAATAACGTCAGCATTAATGCGTCAACGGTCTGCGAATACAGCTAACCCTTTGCAGACAGACGCGTATAGCCAAATGAGAGGAAGTCAATTAAACCGTAGGCAAGCAATGGCGCTTTACAAATTTGTTTAAGGCTGCGTCAACCAGCCTTAAAGCCTTCCCCCCACCAGTAGACCGAGCATGATGAGAAACAGGCGATAAATGGAGACAAAGCCCGCTTTCGGCGCAAAAATTGCTAGATAGACTGCAAGCATAGCGGGGGCAAACATTAGCAATGTGAAAACTGGCGCAAGCGCCGGAAATAGCCCTAACATCGATCGTGCACCCAGGCGTACTACAGCAGACAAAACAATCCACAACACGGCATCACCGACTTGATCAAGCCGTTTTGGCGGTAGTTGGAGGAATTGTCGTATCCGTGCGCCATACTGCCGGAAGAGTGGCAAGCCGAACTGAGCAGGAGACGGGCGCGATCGCACCCCTGTTCTACGTGGTTCATGAACAACGGCATCTGTTAAAAGTGGCTCTGTTCGTGAGGATGACTCGATTCGCTCACGACTAGCTAAATAGCGGAGTGCCTGCGCCGTCTCTACTGCTTCTTGCTGAGCTTTCTGGTCCTCTGGCTCTGGCAACGGTTGCTTTGGTGCGCTTACAAACGACGGTATCTCAGCGCGATCGACGTGAGAGGGAAAAGCTTCCACGCCAGTTAGCATCGGCGGCATCGCTGTACCAGTGATGCGAGGGGTATGAGGCTGGCTGTCAGCAGTGCGATCGATCAACTCGCCCTGCGCCACCATTGCCTCTCCCTGCATCAAGGCTGCTTCCAACTCTCGCAGCAATTGGTTAATCCGTTCCGCCTGCGCCTTTAAAGCCTCGGTACTATCGTCTTCCAGTGCTGACATGGATGAACTCTCTTGCTGTGGCGATCGTGATGATTGATTCGCACCCCTGGCAAGCTTCTTTTTAGGCGTTATCTCTTTTGGCGCGTCAGCTTTAGCAAAGCGAGGCAGTCCTTTGAGTGCCCCTGACGCTGGCGGCGTTTGTGTTTGCTGACGCGATCGTTCTGCTAACAGTTGATTGATTCGTTCTGCCTGTGCTTCTAACCGCTTCAACTCGTCGATAAACGGCTGCTGGTGCCCATCCCGCATTTGTCGAAAGGGGAATGCTTTCGGCTTTGCCGCCACCAATGTGCGCTTTAGTGCCGCGTCTTGTTGCCGTTTGGCTGTCGATCGCTGTGGCGGCATGGGTTCAGTACGGTTGCCAAGCTGCGCCTGCCTCTTGGGCATTGCTACAATGTTTGCCTCGTCGTCCGCCGGATCGTCTTCTGGGTAAACAAACTCCGGATACGGCTGCTTGGCAAGGTTGGCATCTGTTGGGAGCGATCGCATCGCTCTGGTACGTGCTTGAAGTTCGTCCATCGTTGGGGATAACCAGCTAATTGAGCAGAGCGTATTGCCGCCATCAAAACTGAGCGCTACCCTCTGCGACGATAGTACTATCGTACTATAAAACCGCGTGAATCTACGGTAATTTTTTAGCTGCTTCCCAATATCGCTAAGGAATGGGTATGGCAGTCAGCAATCGATCGACGATCGAGCGCGCTTTTCGCCCCCCTCTAGAAATCATGCGGTGAGCCAAGACATGCGGTGCGAGATACTTCACATCATCTGGAATAGCGTAATCACGGTCTTCTAAAAAAGCCAGCGCCTGAGCTGCCCGATATAGCGTTACAGTCCCTCTAGGGCTAACTCCTAATGTGATGTCCTCATCGTGCCGCGTTGCCCGCACTAGATCAAGCATGTACTGCTGAAGCGATGCACTGACCTTGACCAACCCACATAAACGCCGCAACTCCTGTACTTCTGCCACAGAAATACAGGGTTGCAGTTCGTTAAAGCTAACGCTGGTTTGCAGACGTTGCAGCATTTGCAGTTCATCAGCTTCAGTGGGGTAGCCCAACGATAGTGACAGCATAAAGCGATCCATCTGTGCTTCTGGCAGGGGAAACGTGCCCTGGTATTCCACCGGATTTTGAGTTGCAATGACAAAAAAGGGCTTGGGCACCAAACGCGAAACGCCATCCACTGTAACCTGCTGCTCTTCCATCACCTCCAGCAAGGCTGCTTGAGTGCGGGGTGTAGCGCGATTAATTTCATCTGCCAGCAAAATGTTGGCAAAGACAGGACCCGGTAGAAACTCAAATGCACCCGTGCTGGGATTCCAAATATTGGTGCCCGTGACATCGCTGGGCAACAAGTCAGGGGTGCATTGAATGCGTTGAAATTTGCCGTCGATCGAGCGGGCTAATGACTTTGCCAACAGCGTTTTGCCAACACCCGGAACGTCTTCTAGGAGCGTGTGTCCACCTGAAATCAGCGCGACCAAGATGAGTCGAATGGCATCATGCTTACCAACAATGGTTTGACCCAGATTTTCCGTCAGTCTTTGCAGGCGATCTCTCATACCGATGCGGGTTCCAAGAGGATAGGCGGACTGATCATACCTCAGTACGTTCCGTTGACCGCACCAGGCTACAGCCTACCCTTCTTATTCTGTCGTGGAACTGAGACGGCGGTAGAAGTAAATCTTTATATATGCGGAAGTAAACCTTTATAGCTGTTGGGAAATAATTGCGGGTCAGGTTGAGATCCTGACCCTCCTGGTTGGTGAGGTATTGCTCATGCAGCCATCAAATAGAAGTTCCCTAATCTAGTCGCAGTTCGCATCAAATGATCATCAAATGTAGTGCTGCTTAAATGCCTCAATCCACAGCCGTGCGGGTTTGTGCTCTGGTAATCGTTCTAGTCTGAAATACCAGCTCCAATCAAATTTTGCCATTATAAGGTCTCAATGGGAGTGTAGCTTGAAGCACAACATATTGCCACGCACGTAAATCTTCGCTTTATGCCTGCCATCACGCAGTCGTTACTTGACTGCCTCGTGGGTATAGTCTATTTGCTTCCCCATTGTCCTTAGAATTGTGCTTAAATTTCTGGCAAACTTTGACCCCTTCTGACTATCTTCACAGTCTGCCAGAGATTATTGTATATAGCTTTGAAAGCTTACAGTACTCAACTTTAGGTACACGGGACTGGCGCGATTCGAACGCGCGACCTGTCGCTTAGGAGGCGACCGCTCTATCCTGCTGAGCTACAACCCCAGTTACAGCGTGATTATAACAGTCAATACAGCCAGGGAGGAGGATACACACACAAGTGCTTCCTAACTAGCAAGAAAAAGGCTCTAACGGGTGGTTCCCTTCATCGCACCAAGCCATAATTCGTTATGCAACTGAAGCGGCTGAAGCTAACCGCTGACCGCTCTAAGGAGACCTTTGCTTAGCCTCTGCGTACCAAATTGAAACGTGCTGCATCAAACGCCGTTGATTGCTAAAGCGGTTTCAGCAGCGTTACTTTCAGCTTAAAGTTACCGCCAGCCAGCTCTCCAAACGCACGCACCCGAATGAAGTAGGTACCGGATTTAGTAATGCGAGTAAATAGGAGTGAATTAGTGCTGCCATCAGGACCATCATCATTCTCAGCAACTGTAGAGCCATCCCCGCCAATCAAGCTCACAATGGTGTCAAAATTCTCAGACGTTAGATCGATCGACAGTTGAGCACCTTCTTGAAGCTGCAACGTGTAGTCGCGTGCAAACCCACCTTGCCCTGTCGGAATATCCTTGTTTGACAGCTTGTCTGTGATGGTCTTTCCAGAAGCTGTGGGGATAGGGTTATAGAGGGTAGTTTGAGCGCTAACTGTAGTAGCATAGCTACCTGTTGCAAGCAGTGTAAGAGACGCAATGAGGGCACCATAGAGCTTGGCAATCAAACGATGATTCATGAATCTAGCTGGCTTGAAGAACGGAACTTACCTCGCCCACATTATGGCTTAGCGTTACTTTAACAATTCAGTTAGTTTCACGGTGGTACTGCGCGATCGCCGCCTAGCCACAAGGAAACCCAAGCTTCAAGCGATCGGAGCCACAATACACACACTAGCGTTCTTTGTCCCCAAGCCTCACTACCGCTGCTCAGTACACACTGGTTGCTGCGAAATTTGCCTTGAATCAGGGGAAGGGGCGAGAGAGATCAAATACTCGTGTCTTGCAAGGTTGATCGAACTCACGCCAATTAGAACCAAGCCCAACTGGGCGGTCATTTGAGGTTTAATCTGATTCAGTCCGAATACTAGAAATTTCTGTCTCTCTAGGAGTACTTTTTGCTGACTTCTAGATACCCTCTTAAGTATTTAGAATAAATTTTACCTAAACTTAATACTTAACCCTGCTTCTTTATCAGTGTCATACAGACATCCTCCAAGAAGGAGGCTACTTTGAATACAAGCCATCAGCAAAGTGCTTGATTGCACTGAGAATCTAGAACAAGACACGTGAAAAGAGTGTTCCTACTGGAATATTGCTCAAGCCACTAAGACCTAATTGGAGAACCGACGATGACTACACCTTCACTAAAAAAAGTTCTGCTTCCCTCAATTTTGCTGGCTGGCACAGTCTTCTCTTCTTTAACGTTGCCGTTGGTTCTATCAGGTTCTGAACCAGTCGTTGTTCAGCTAAAAGAAGAGCCACTATTTGTTGGTGATCTTAAAGACATC